>CALKIW010000001.1 GCA_937995875.1 uncultured Bacteroidales bacterium
TAGCTATGTACGCCATAGCCTACGGGGCTTCACACGGTGTCTTACACGCAAAAGTCCTGCCACATGATTATGGCAGGACTTTTAGCTTATCCTCGCTCTCTGCACCTACCCAACAGTGCATGAGACATTACTTCTTTCTTTGGGTGGCAGCCTTTTTTGATGGTTATCTTCCGGATTTCCCGGTTGCCGATTGAGCTGCCCGATAATATTTCATAGCCTCCGGCATTTCTTTTTTCAACGCTGCAATACGCTTAGTATCGGTCGGATGACTGCTCAAGAAATCGCTCCGGTTGCTCTTTCCACTCGACATACGCTGCCAGAATGCGATAGCTTCCTGTGGGTTGTAACCAGCCATAGCTGCAAAGATGAGTCCGATATGGTCGGCCTCTGACTCGTTGTCACGACTGTATTTCAGGTTAGCAAAAGAGAAGCCTTGCTGAGCTACCATAGAGGCCAAATCGCCAACACCGCTGCCCACCGCACTGTTGAGCACTGATCCAAGAATACTTGTGCCATATTGCTGGCGTATTTGCTTAGACATTTGTTCGGCCGAATGTTTGGCTACAGCATGTGCAATCTCATGTCCGAGCACAATGGCGAGTGCATTTTCGTTCCGAGTATAAGGCAGAAAACCCTCATAAACAACGATCTTGCCACCGGGCATACAGAACGCGTTGGCCTCGTTGCTCTTGACAAGGTTAAACTCCCATGCAAAATTCTTGATTTCGTTGGCAGCACCATTGTTCCGTAAAAAAGTCTCCACAGCAGTAGCCAATCTTTTCCCCACACGCTTCACCATAGCGGTATTGGCAGCGTTCGAAGATAGTGTACTTTTCTTCATTATCTCGCCATACTGCTTGTTGCTCAAGCTCATAACCTCTGCATCACTCACCAACAATGTGTGCTTGCGGCCCGTGATTGGCACTGTCGAGGTGGTGCCACAGGCAGCCATCAGCATGGATGCTGTCAAGGTCATCAAAAAAAACTTAATTTTTTTCATTACATATCTTCTGTTTAATTGATATAGAAATAGGTATTGTTCTAATGATGCATACCAACTGTCAATAGCCTACTCTGCAAAGTTATACATTAAAGACCATATACACTCGTTTCGCGCAACGTTTTTTGTTTTTTTAATGCTTATTCCTGAAAATCTTTGAAGGCTATTCTGAATTTAATCGAATACTCCTTAACTTTGCAGATAAAACCAGAAGACGATAGTATGATGGCCTAACAGCCTTGTGTCCGAAAGGAAGTATATATACGAAAACAAATAAAAACATATAGAAAATGAAATTATCAGAAGAACGTGGCAGCATGCTCCACGGCATACTTTTGATGGCTCTCTTTGCCTGTGCCGCATTTTACATTGGTGAGATGAACTGGGTGAAAGCTTTGTCGCTTAGCCCCTTGGTAGTGGGTATCATCCTTGGCATGTTGTATGCCAACAGTCTGAGAAACAACCTGCCCGACACTTGGGTGCCGGGTATCACATTCAGCTCCAAACGCATATTGCGCTTTGGCATTATTCTTTATGGTTTCAAGCTCTCGTTTCAGGATGTCCTGGCCGTGGGCTTTCCGGCTATAGTCATCGATGCCATCGTCGTTGTGGTTACAATATTGTTAGGTGTCTTTGTCGGGAGGCTGCTGAAAATGGATCGCAGCATCGCACTGCTCACGGCCTGCGGAAGTGCTATCTGCGGTGCAGCAGCAGTGATGGGCGTAGACGGTGCCATTCGTCCGAAACCCTATAAAACTGCGGTTGCCGTCGCCACTGTAGTGATTTTCGGAACGCTCTCCATGTTTCTCTACCCCATTCTCTACCGCGCAGGCATCTTCAACCTGCCCGTAGACCAGATGGGCATCTTTGCCGGAGCAACGATTCACGAAGTGGCTCACGTGGTGGGGGCAGGTAATGCGATGGGAACAGCCATCAGCGATTCTGCCATTATCGTGAAAATGATTCGCGTGATGATGCTTGTGCCGGTGTTACTTGTTATTGCCTTTATTGTGGCCAAAGACGTTGCGAATCGTGCGGGCGAAGCCGGGAAGGCCAAGATCAACATCCCTTGGTTTGCCATACTTTTCCTTGTCGTCATCGGATTCAATTCACTCGATCTATTGTCCGAAAACGTAGTGGAGTTCATTAACACCCTCGACACATTCCTCCTCACTATGGCCATGACCGCCTTAGGTGCCGAGACCAGTATCGACAAGTTTAAGAAAGCCGGCTTCAAGCCTTTTCTTCTGGCAGCCATTCTCTATGCCTGGCTTGTCGGCGGGGGCTATTGTCTGGCTAAGTACCTCGTGCCTGTGTTGGTATGATCAGTCGGAACTTTGATTTGCTAACTGCCGACAGATAGTGGTGGATAGATTACATTAAGCGGGCAACGCGTGGACAAACTAACAAATATTAGCCGTTTTTGTTGTTAAATAGGAAACATTTTAGTACTTTTGCTTTCAAAATGAAAACCTCGTGTGAACAAGATGAAAGTAACGATACTACAAACAGATATGGTGTGGGCTAACCCACAGGAAAACATCAAGAACATAACACAACTGCATCGCAAGAATCCAGGAGCCGACCTATATGTGTTGCCGGAGATGTTTTCCACCGGCTTTGCCACCCAGCCCGAAGGCATTGCCGAGAGCGATTGCCTATCGCTGAACTGGATGAAAGCAGAGGCCCGTAAGCAGAATTGTGCCATTGCCGGGAGTGTAGCTACCGAAGAGAACGGGAAATATTATAATCGCTTTTACTTTGTATTCCCCGATGGTAGCGAAAAACATTACGACAAACACCACCTCTTTACATATGGCGGAGAGGACAAACACTTTACAGCCGGACAGGAACGTGTGATTGTTGAGTATCAGGGATTTCGCATCCTCCTGCAGGTTTGCTATGATTTGCGTTTTCCGACATTCAGTCGCAACCATAAAGACTATGATATGGCAATCTATGTTGCCAGTTGGCCAACCATTCGCTTGAATGCTTGGACCACACTGCTCCATGCCCGTGCCATCGAAAACCAATGCTACATTATCGGCGTAAACCGCACGGGAGACGATCCTTCGTGCAGCTATAGCGGAGGCAGCGAAATCATAGACCCATGGGGCAACACCATCGTGGAATGTGAACGAAACAAGGCTGACACGGCTACAGCAGAACTCGACATGGAGCCTCTGTTGAAGTTCAGGCAGCAATTTCCGGTGCTTGAGGATAGTGATGGAATTTTAAAAAGATAAGGAAAGAATGGAAGGAACGTAAGACGAGTGCTGATTTCCGGCACTATCCCAAGTAAAAATGTACAAAAACAAAATATCATGACAGAAAAGAAACTATTGCTCGGTGATGAAGCCATCGCCCTGGGAGCCCTGCATGCGGGTCTTTCGGGAGTATATGCTTATCCGGGCACTCCATCAACGGAGATTACAGAGTTTATTCAGAACAGTCCGCTCGCCAAAGAACGCGACATTCACAGCCGCTGGTGTACCAACGAAAAGACAGCCATGGAAGCCGCTTTGGGTATGTCGTATGCGGGCAAGCGCGCACTGGTCTGCATGAAACACGTGGGAATGAACGTGTGTGCCGATGCCTTTGTAAACTCTGCCATCACCGGAGTGAACGGTGGTCTCATCGTGTTGGTGGCCGATGACCCTTCGATGCACTCCTCACAGAACGAGCAAGACAGCCGTTTCTATGGTAAATTTGCCATGATACCCATCTTTGAACCAAGCAACCAGCAGGAATGTTACGATGTCATAGAAGATGCATTCCGTATGTCGGAGGCCATCAAGCTGCCCATTCTTGTGCGGCTTGTCACACGTTTGGCTCATTCGCGTGCGTCTGTAACCATTAGAAACAATGTTTCAGACACCAACGGTCTGAATCCCGACGAAGGTAAGCACTGGGTGCTTCTGCCCGCCATTGCCCGTCGAAATTATATCACTCTGCTCGATAAGCAGCCGGACATGGAAGCCCAAGCAGAAGCCTCTGCCTATAATCGCTTGGAAGTGGCAGACGGTAAGGGCATGGGCGTCATTGCCAGTGGTATTGCTTACAACTATGTGAAAGAATGTAATCCAACAGGGGTGTCGGCCATCTTGAAGCTCAGTCAATACCCCCTCCCCAAACAGCAGATCGAGAAACTCGCTGTCATGAGCGACCGTATTCTGGTGGTAGAAGATGGGCAACCATTTGTGGAAGAAGGCATCAAGGGCCTGCTCGGCAAAGATTACGAAGTTTGCGGGCGTTTGACGGGCGCCCTGCCACGCACAGGTGAGCTCACTCCCGACAACGTGGGGAAAGCGCTCGGCAAGGAAAACAATTTGCCGTTCGATACGATAGAAGATGTTGTAGGCCGTCCCCCAGCACTCTGTCAGGGCTGCGGGCACCGTGACGTGTACACCGCCTTGAACGAAGTGGCCGCCGAATATAAAGGAGCACGCATCTTCGGAGACATCGGATGCTACACGCTCGGAGCGTTGCCCCCCTTTCAGTCTATATCCAGCTGCGTGGACATGGGAGCCAGCATCACGATGGCCAAGGGTGCAGCAGATGCCGGTTTGTTCCCTGCCATTGCCGTGATTGGGGACTCGACATTTACCCATAGCGGAATGACCGGTCTTCTGGATGCCGTCAATGACCATTCGAATATCACCATCGTTATTTCCGACAACCTCACCACCGCAATGACCGGAGGTCAGGACTCGGCCGGCACCAATAAGTTTGAAGCTATCTGTTTGGGGCTTGGCGTGGAGCCGGAACACGTGCGTGTGGTTGTGCCTCTGGCTAAAAACATGCCTGAAATCACAAAGATACTGCGTGAAGAAATAGAATACAACGGTGTGAGTGTTATCATTCCACGACGCGAATGTATACAGACTTTAAAAAGAAAAACCCGCAAGGCGAAAAAGTAAAGACATGAAAAAGAACATTATACTTGCCGGCGTTGGAGGACAGGGAATTCTCTCTATCGCAACGGTCATCGGAGAAGCAGCCACAAAGGCTAACTTATACTTGAAACAGGCAGAAGTACACGGCATGAGCCAGCGTGGCGGTGACGTGCAGAGTAACCTAAGACTGAGCACGGAAGAAATTTACAGCGACCTTATTCCACAAGGAGAGGCCGATCTCATCATCGCCATGGAGCCTATGGAAGCCTTGCGCTACGTACCTTATTTGAATAAGGATGGGTGGGTGATTACATCGTCGGAGCCATTTATCAACATTCCCAACTATCCCGAAGAACAAAAGGTTGCCGACGATTTAAAGAAGCTGCCCCATGTAAAAGCCTTGCCCATCAACAGTATTGCCAAAGAAAACAACGCTCCCAGAAGTGCCAACATGGTGTTACTGGGCATGGCTGCCGACGCAATCGGCATCGTGTCACCAAGCGACCTGCGCGAAGCTATCGGGCGCATCTTCGCGAAGAAAGGTGAACGCGTTGTAGAAGATAACTATAAAGCTTTTGACATTGGACTGAAAGGATAAAGATGAAAATATTTAGTGAAGACATTGTCAAAGAGGCTTGTGAACACTCGCACGTAGCCGACCTTACGCACGCCACCATCGGCGAAACCCTACTCGTCGCTCAATATTTAGAGAAAAAAACGGGCATCCCCTTTATTCGCATGGATCAGGGATCGCCGGGATTGCCGGTCAATCGGTTTGGAGTTGAAGCCGAAAAAGCGGCTTTGGAACGAGGTGTGGGCAGCCAATACCCAGCGGCATCGGGTGTGAAAGAGTTGAAAGATGCAGCCCACGAATTTGTCAAAGCATTTATCAATGTGGATATCAGCGCACGTAGTTGTGTGCCGACAACGGGTAGCGTGGCCGGGAGTTTCGGCGCGTTCATTGCTACGACACAGCGTATTCCCGGTAAAAACAAAGTGTTGTTCATCGATCCGGGCTTCCCTATTCAGAAATCTCAACTGCGCATCTTAGGCATCGAATGGCAAGAGTTTGATATTTATCCATATCGTGGAGAGAAGCTCCGTGCTAAGTTGGAAGCGCAGCTTAAGGATGGCGACGTGGCTGCAATCGTATATTCCAACCCCAACAATCCTGCGTGGATTTGCTTGGAAGAGAGCGAATTGCAGGTGATTGGAGAGCTTGCAACGAAGTACGATGCAGTGGTGATGGAGGATCTGGCCTATTTCTGCATGGACTACCGCCACGATCTTGGGCACCCCTATGAGCCACCATACTTGCCCACCGTTGCACGATACACCGACAATTACATACTTTTGCTTTCGGCAAGCAAGATATTCAGCTATGCCGGTCAGCGCATAGCTCTGGTATGCATCAGCGACAAACTTTTCGACACTTACTATCCGGCCTTGCAGGAGCGCTATCACGACGCAGGCGTGTTTGGCAGTACTTTTATTGCCGAAATACTCTACATGATTACCAGTGGATGTACCGCCTCGACCCAATACGGATATGCCGAGATGCTCCGCTTAAGCTGCGAGGGAAAGATTAACTTTGTGGAGGACACGCGAGAATATGAGCGTCGTGCCAAAAAAATGAAGGAAATTTTCTGTCGTCATGGCTTCAAGATAGTCTATGACCGTGATGTTACTGATGTTGTTGGCGACGGTTTCTTCTTCACACTGGGCTTCCCCGGAATGTCAGGAGGACAACTTGCCAAAGAATTGATACACTATGGCGTGAGCAGCATCTCTCTCGACACCACCGGAAGCCATCAGGAGGGCGTTCGCGCCTGCACCAGTCGGATGCGTGACGAGCTCTATACCGTTCTTGACGAACGCATGAAACAATTTAAAGAAGACCATGCCTGATGTTTGAAATTCAGAGTAAAGCATGATGAATGAAGCATGGAAGCTGTCGGCCTTTGCATTTAACCATTCATGCAAATCTCCCAACTCAAAATTCGAAGTACACATTCCCAAAACAAGATTATGGATTACTCCCCATATTTCAACCCCGAACTGGAGACTTTGACACGTCCCGAAATAGAAGCCTTGCAGTTGGAACGGTTGCAGAAAACCGTTGCCCACTGCATGAACTCCGAATTCTATCGCAAACGTTTTGAAGCTGCCGGCATCAAGCCGGAAGACATCAAAACGCTCGAAGACATACACAAAATTCCCTTGACCACCAAGCAAGACCTGCGCGATACCTACCCTTTCGGAATTGCATCTGTACCCCTTCGCGACTGCGTTCGGTTACACTCGTCGAGCGGAACAACAGGAAATCCCACCGTTATATTGCATACCCAACGCGACCTTGAACAATGGGGCAATGCTGTAGCACGCTGTTTGTGGATGGTGGGTGCTCGTCCCGAAGATGTGTTTCAAAACACTTCAGGCTATGGAATGTTCACCGGCGGATTAGGATTTCAGTATGGTGCCGAGAAATTGGGAATGCTCACCGTGCCCGCTGCCGCCGGAAACACGAAGCGGCAAATCAAGTTTATGACCGACTTCGGCACTACTGTCGTACACGCTATTCCCAGCTATGCCACCCGCATATACGAAGTGATGCAACAGGAAGGAGTTGATCCGAAGAAAGATACCCAACTGAAAATTCTTGCCATTGGCGCAGAACCCCACAGCGACGAACAACGCAAACGTATCGAAAACATGCTTGGCGTAAAGGCCTACAACTCTTTCGGAATGTCGGAAATGTGTGGGCCGGGCGTTGCCTTTGAGTGTCAGGAGCAAAACGGCATGCATATATGGGAAGACTATTATCTGGTGGAAATTCTCAATCCCGACACCTTAGAGCCCGTGCCCGATGGCGAGATGGGCGAACTGGTACTGACCACACTCAATCGCGAGGCCATGCCGTTATTGCGTTATCGCACACGAGACCTCACCCGAATTATCCCCGGCGAATGTCCCTGTGGGCGTCACCACCGGCGCATCGACCGTATGCGCGGTCGGACAGACGATATGATTGTATTGAAGGGTGTCAATATATTCCCCATACAGATCGAGCAAATTCTCATGCAGTTTAAGGAATTGGGCAGCAACTATCTCATCACGCTGCATACTGAAGAAAGCAATGATGCCATGACCGTTGAGGTTGAATTGGGACAAGACCTCACAGACGATTATACGGTTTTACAACGGCTTACGCATAACATCGCCCGTGCCCTGCACGACGAAATACTGCTCACTCCTCACGTCAAGTTATTGCCGTCGGGCACACTGCCCACATCTGATGGGAAAGCCATACGGGTTGTTGATAAGCGTGCTTTCCTCTGCGATGACAAATAATCATGGTTAAACTCAGAGGTTAGAGATTCATGCCACCTCTGCACAACTCTCTTTCCGGTCAGCCCAGACCTTTTCCCGACAAGGTGCTTATAGTAATCTGGGAGCAAAGTTATAACCTCTGTATTCAAAGTTCATAAACAATACAATTATGGTAACTCAATTATCCATCTTCATACAAAACACGAAGGGAACACTCGAAAAGGTGCTCCGACTCTTTAAAAACTCACAGATACAGATCATAACAACCACATTGGCCGACACACAAGACTTCGGCATCTTTCGTGTCATCTGTTCTGACCCGGAACGGGCATTCCTCGTATTAAAGGAGGCCGGTATCACCGCCACGCTCACCCAAGTGCAGGCCGTTGGTTTAGACAACACTCCGGGACAGGCCGCCGACGCGTTAGAAATCTTTGCTGCCGCCGATATAGAAATCAGTTATCTGTATTCTTTCCTATTGAAAAACAAAGGAATACTCATTTTCAAAACAGACAACAGGCAACGGGCTGACGAAATTATCAAACAGCATCAGCTCACAACATTGAACGACTGTGACTTATTAAAATTGGCTGAATGAAGAAAATCAAGGACTTTTTCACTAAAGATAACTTTGTTAATCTTGTAGGTGCAAAGCTCACAATGGTTTGCGAAGGGTTTGCAAAGGCCAGTATGCAGGTCAAGGAAAAGCATCTCAACACATACGGAATCTGTCAGGGCGGGGCCTTGTTCACCTTGGCAGATTTGGCTTTTGCCGCCGCCGTCAACAAGCGCAGCATCAACACCCTCACCACGGGGGCCAACATTACATACGTAAAACCTGCACAGCTTGGGGATATACTGACCGCAGAGGCTCACGAGTTGGTTAATCATCATCGTATGCCTTTTGCCGAAGTAAAGATTACCAACCAGAAAGGGGAACTTCTTGCTATCTTCACAGCCAGTGGATATAGGAAAGACCCACGCCCCCAATCCTAAATTTTCTTTCGCTCCACCAAAGAAAGGCTGAGAAAAAGCCTTTCACACCACGCCCTCCTGCGTTATCGTTTCTTCTTTTCCGAGAGATGAGAAGCATTTTGCATGGTTATGAAAAGGCCTGCAAATACCGCTGCACCTTATCTGCAAACTCCGCGAGATTGCCGCCATCAACAAAACAATGGTCCACATAGATGCCAATGGGCATTACCCACCTACCCTCTTTTCTGACAGCTTTTCCCACATTCATCAGCGGCCAATCGCTGCCCAAGCCGGGCTTATGAAAGGTGTAGGTTATGCCGGTGAAATATAATTTTGGCGTAGCCGAAATGTTTACCACCCCCGTTTCACCACGCTCTATCAAATCACGATTCACTCCGTATGGGTCGCCATCCTCCGGAATGTTGGTGATGATCTCTTTCACCTTACTGTAAAAAGCCTCATAATCTTCTATATAGGGAATCAGCACCGTGTAGAAAGTGCCACCCTCGACGGCCACCGGGACCGTCGCTCCTATGCTGTCAAACCAGCACACGCCCTCCCCATCAGGCCTGTAACCAAACTCCCGCACCTCGTTTGTGGCTCGCAACATGGCATACAAATACTTGATAAAGAACGATGTGCCCTCACGCTTGCTGGTTTCCAACGCTTCCGTGCAGTCTACTTCCGTTGTTATGCTATACCAACTGTTGGCAAACTCTTTCATGAAACGCCAATTATCACGGCGCTCCCATTTGGATAAATCAATAGGATGTTTCATCGTAATTCTTTTGTTATTGCAAATATAACAATTTCAAACGAATTTGTATCTACCAAGATAGCAAAAAGCTACACTTCGTTTCCCAACATTAACAATAACTTCAAAAAAAGACTTACAGATTTTGAAATGGCAATAAAACCTATACATTCCCAGCCGTTAATAATCGGAACATACAATGCAGAAAACAAACCTGTACTATTAACCGATACTGAGAAACGAAGCCTTTGCAATCTATCTCTATTCTGCAATCTTTGATAGATCTGTAAAATTAGATTACCGTTTTTTAACAATTATTTTCAGACCAGTCAGCGCAAAAAGGGCTATGTTTTTGCCCCAAAACTCAATCCGCACAACCCAAAAACGGTGACGATATGTTGTGTTGTATAACACCATACTACGATGAGGCTCTAATCGTCATGCGCCTAAACCTTAACGGCAGTACGGTTGAGCTTCATTCACTCTGCGGTTAAGGCTCATCCGCAACGCCATTCGATATTTAACCGCAAAGGGCTGTATAGGGGGCGCAAAGCGTGCATTGCATAACATGTTGATTATAAAGCCACTACAAAAACTCGTATATTTCGCATATTTCGGGCGGAAACAGTTTTGTTTTTGAATACACGAAGCATATAAGAGTGTTTGTAAATAAAAATACAGATAACCAACGCACCATGTAGTCCTTACCAAACACTGTGTTTGGAGTAAGGAAAGCTGCACGCCGTATAGAACAAAAACGGAAATGCGATACAAACCGAGCACTATGGAATGAAGCTGTATCGCTGCATGGAATCGCGGGAGTAAAAAAATGCGGTCAGCCCATCTGATCCGGGCTGACCGCAAAAATCTGTAAAGCTACATATTTCCCTGATCGCCAAGGTAACTGTCCTTGAATCCCAAGAAATAGAGCACGCCGTCGAGACCGAGCGTATTGATGCTTTGGCGAGCATTGGCAACGACACGAGGCTTGGCATGGAAAGCAATGCCCAATCCCGCCTCACTGATCATCGGCAGGTCGTTAGCACCGTCACCAACAGCGATGGTTTGTGCCAAGTTCACCTTTTCCACCTGTGCTATCAACCTGAGCAATTCCGCTTTGCGCTTGCCATCTACAATTTCACCCACATATCGTCCCGTGAGTCGGCCATCATCATCTACTTCCAACTCGTTGGCATACACATAGTCTATGCCATATAGACGTTGCAGATATTCACCAAAGAATGTGAATCCACCACTGAGAATTGCAATCTTATACCCGTATCGCTTCAGCACCTTCATGAGTCTTGGCACGCCCTCAGTGATAGGTAAGTTTTCCGCAATTTCCTGCATCACGTTTACGTCCAGCCCCTTGAGCAATGCCACCCGCTCGGTGAAACTCTCCTTGAAATCAATTTCTCCCCGCATGGCCCGTTCGGTTATCGCCCTCACTTCGGCTCCCACGCCTGCCCTTTCAGCCAGTTCGTCTATACATTCTGTCTGGATCAGCGTAGAGTCCATATCGAAACATATCAGACGGCGCATCCGACGATACATATCATCCTTTTGGAACGAGAAGTCTACGCCCATATCCTGAGAAAGATTCATCAGTTCTGCCTGCATCACCTGTCGATCTACGGGAGTGCCACGCAAGGAAAACTCTATGCACGAGCGGACATTGCGCTCCGGATGCTTGATGCTGAGGCGCCCTGTCAGACGGAGGATTGAGTCGATATTCAGCCCTTGCGACGCAATAACACTGGTAGCCTGCTCAATATTATGAGCCGACAGCGTGCGCCCTATAACAGTGAGAATGTATCTGTTTTTACCTTGTTGATCTACCCATGCTTCGTATTCATCGTCGGTAATGGGCGAGAAACCGATATTTACCCCAAGCTCCGTTGCCTTGAAAAGCAGTTCCTTCATCACCTGTCCGGAGTTCAATTCGGTTGTTCGAATAAGGATACCTAATGATAAGGTGGAATGGATATCTGCCTGACCAATATCCAAAATCTCTGCATCGTAACGCGATAAAATAGACATAATAGACAGCGTCATTCCGGGACGATCCTGCCCCGTAATGCTGATCAATATTTGTTCTTCCTTATCTTTTATTTCTTCCATGATTCAATATGATTTTTAATAATGCAAAGGTAATATAAAATATGTGTAGCACGGTCTGTTTTGGCATTAAATTTGTAACTTTGCATCAAGCAGATTAAGTAATTCAACAAAAGACACTATAAGAACATGAATATTCAAGAAACCCCGGTGTTGTTGCTTACCGGATATCTGGGCAGCGGCAAGACTACATTATTAAACAGAATACTCGCCAACGAGAAAGGCATAAAATTCGCGGTCATCGTTAATGACATTGGCGAGGTAAACATCGATGCCGACCTGATAGAAAAGGGTGGAATCGTCGGGCAAGAAGACGACAGTCTGGTAGCTTTACAAAACGGGTGCATCTGCTGTACACTGAAAATGGATTTGGTAAAACAGCTGAACGACATCATCAATATGAAGCTGTTTGACTACATCGTTATCGAAGCAAGTGGTATTTGTGAGCCGGCCCCGATAGCCCAAACCATCAGCACCTACCCGCAAATGATAGCTCCCGGAGGTATGAAAAACGGTGTTGCCCGATTGGACACCATCGTTACAGTAGTGGATGCGCTGCGTATGCGTGACGAATTCGGACTTGGTGACGAACTGAAAAAGAAGGATATGGGCGAGGAAGATTTGGCTTCGCTCGTGATACAGCAAATCGAATTCTGCAACATCATTCTTTTGAACAAAGCCTCTGAAATCAGCAAAGAAGACCGGGCTTATCTCAAAGCGATCATCCATGAGATTCAACCTCAAGCCGAAATTATTGAATGTGACTACGGAAATGTGGATTTGTCTAAACTCATAGACACAAAAACTTTTGATTTCGAAAAGGTTGCCACCTCTGCACGATGGATAGAGGCGATGGAAGAACACGACCACGACGGGCACGATGAGCACGAACATCAGCACGATGAGCACGATCATAAGGAAGGGCATCACCACCACCATTTGCACAATGAAGAGTCGGGCGAGGCGCTGGAATACGGCATCGAAACATTTGTATATTGTCGGCGGCCGGCCATGAATCTCGGACGATTTGACGAAATGGTATCCACCAAATGGCCCCGAAGCGTTATCCGTGCCAAGGGGATGTGCTATTTCCGGGACGAGAAAGACACTTGCTACCTCTTTGAACAGGCAGGCAGACAATTCAACATAACCAATGCAGGGCAGTGGTTTGCCACAATGCCGCAAGAAGAACTTGAAACTTTTCTGGCACAAAACCCTAAAGCTAAAGAGGACTGGGACGATAAATACGGCGATCGTATGCAAAAGCTGGTCTTCATTGGTCACAACATGGATAAGGAAGCGATTATAGCTTCCCTAGATGCCTGCTTGGAAGATTAACCGTACAGAAGGTTGGAGATGATAACGCCGGTCGTCTCCCAACCTTTTCCCCACACCTTTTCAATCGCTTTATCATTTTTATTTTTTGCTCATGGAGGAGAAACTCACTTTTACCCAAGAAGAACTTTCGGAGATAGAACATATTGTTTTTCATCTTCGCGAAGCCATCGGCCTTTCATTGGAAAAGGATGATGAAACACGACTTAGCCAATTCATCCGACAAGCCATCAACGATGGCCACATTCATCGGGACGTGTTTGGACTCAATCCGATATTAACCTCTCTCCAAACAGCACAAATTGCAGTCGATGAGATAGGATTGAGCCGAGACGGTGTTATAGCCACATTATTATATAGCAGCTTTTCAGAAGAAGGCAAAGTCACAGACATCATACAAGAAAAGTTTGGGAAGAACGTGGCACATATCATTCACGGCCTGGCCAAAATTCAAAAACTATATGATAAAAACCCGGTCATAGAGAGCGAAAACTTCCGGAATCTTCTGCTGAGTTTTGCAGAAGACATGAGAGTAATCCTCATCATGATAGCCGACCGCGTGAATATCATGCGTCAAATTAGAGACACCAAGCACATGGAGGCCAAGCTCAGGGTGTCTGAAGAAGCCAACTATCTGTATGCCCCATTGGCTCACAAGCTTGGACTTTATACGCTGAAAAGCGAATTGGAAGATTTGTCCTTGAAATATCTTGAGCACGATGCCTATTACATGATAAAGGACAAACTCAATGCAACAAAGCGGGCACGCGACACATATATTGCGAATTTCATCGGCCCTATCGAGAAGAAGCTCGAAGAAGCCGGACTTAAATTCCATATCAAAGGGCGCACGAAATCCATTCACTCTATCTGGCAGAAGATGAAAAAACAGAGATGTGCATTCGAAGGAATATATGATCTCTTTGCCATCCGGATTATTTTGGACGCTCCCGAAAAGAAGGAAAAACAGCAATGTTGGCAGGCTTACTCCATTGTGACAGATATGTACCAACCCAATCCCAAGCGTTTGCGCGACTGGCTTTCAGTGCCCAAATCCAACGGATATGAAAGTTTACACATCACAGTGTTGGGGCCTGAGAAGAAATGGGTAGAGGTACAGATACGCACAGAAAGGATGGACGATGTGGCCGAACATGGTTTGGCAGCCCATTGGAGATACAAGGGAATCAAAAGCAGCGGCCAGATGGACGAGTGGCTCGCCAATATTCGTGCTGCCCTTGAGGCTGGGGATAACCTCCAAGTCATGGACCAATTCAGAATGTCGCTGGCTCCTGAGGAAGTGTATGTGTTTACACCTAAGGGTGATTTGCTCAAATTCCCTTCAGATGCAACGCTTCTTGACTTTGCCTACCGCATCCATTCTAAGGTTGGCAACACTTGCGTAGGCGGGAAAATCAATGGCAAGGTTGTACCCATACGCCATCAATTACATTCCGGTGATACCGTTGAGGTGCTCACACAAAACAACCAATCTCCCAAGCATGACTGGTTGAACATTGTGAAAACGCCCAAAGCCAAGTCTAAAATACGCCTTGCCCTGAAAGAAACAACTGTCAAAGACGGGCTGTATGCCAAAGAGCTTTTGGAGCGGAGATTCCGCAATAAGAAGATTGATATAGAAGAAAACTATATGGGACACCTCATCAAAAAGTTAGGCTTTAAAGAGGTGTCAGACTTCTATAAGCAGATATCCGATGGTAAACTCGACCCCAACGAGGTGATCGATAAGTATCTGGAGGTGCGCGATCACATTCAAAACGGAGGTCGGGAACATGAAGCACGCTCGGCTGAAAACTTTGAATATGAGAGCCGGGAGGAAGAACTGGCCAAAGAAAGCGAGGATATTCTAACCATAGATCAGAATCTTAAGGGGATTGATTATCAGCTTGCTCCATGCTGTAAACCGATATATGGAGATCCCATATTTGGCTTCGTTACGGTGAATGGCGGCATCAAGATACATCGGCAGAATTGTTCCAACGCTCCCGAACTGCGCAGACGATTTGGCTATCGCATTGTCAAAGCCAGATGGAGTGGCAAGAATTCATCCAAATACGCCATCACACTTCGGGTTATAGGCAACGATGATATAGGAATCATATCTAATATCACAAACATCATCTCGAAGGAAGAGAAGATTATAATGCGTTCCATCAATGTGGATTCAAACGACGGATTGTTTTCCGGGAACTTAGTTGTCCAACTTGAAGATACCACCCGACTGCATTATTTAATCAAGAAACTAAGGTCTGTAAAAGGCGTTAAACAAGTGGAACGCATTTGAATCGATGCAGGCTTTTAATTGATTTGATACTGCGAGGACGGCGATATAACATGTGCCCATAAGCAAAATCAATTTATGCTAATGCGTCTCAAGAGTGTTTCGTATGATAGAAATTAAGGACGGGATGAGCCAGTTGGCTCATCCCGTCCTTAATTTTATAGTTTGAATTTACGAAGAATCAAAACATCTTCACAATCAATAAGCCTCCCTCTTGTTCAGCTCGTCCCTACTCAACTTTTTCTTGTCAATAGACCACCATGCGTAGGAAATATAGGCGATAATGAAAGGAATGAGGAACGACACATACGTCATAGCACGAAGTGTGGTTTCGCTACTACTGCTATTACGGATTGTCAGCGAATGTTGCAAATCGATGTTGGAAGGATAGAATGCCGTGTTGTTCCAACCTACGATCAAGAACAGCACCAACACAACCAAAATAACACCTATTCCGGCCGGCCAAATGCCTTTAATGTAGTTCTTGTCGAGCAAGGTCTTTATAATTCCGAATAACAAAAGCAACACACCTGCCAGCAGGATAATAGCCAATGGCCACATTTCAATCAGGTTGTTGAAATACTTATAAGGCTCCATAAAGATAGCGCCGGTTGCAGGATCAAGGGCAAACCCGTCCTTCAAAAGGGTGCGGATAAAGAAAGCCAAGAATGTCACGAGGAATGCTATCGTATTGTAAAGCAAGCGTTTGCGAATACGTCCCCGAATAACATCATCGTGGATGTTGTTGTTGATGTATAGTATTCCCAGTATGCGAGCAAGGAAAAATACGGCTATTCCGAACACGACAGCCCATACGTCCAACAGCACGTCAAGACCGCCACTGGCGTTTGCCCAACTGCTGATAACCGGCTGAACAGACGTCATCATGTTGGATTTCTCCACCATAAAGTTGCTGCCATTAAAGAATGTGGCAACAGCACCACCCAAGAGCAACGGTCCGATGATACCATTCAAGATAAGACAAACCTGAAAAGTTTTGGCACCGAGCAGATTTCCAAACTTATTCTGGAACTCATAGCTTACGGCTTGAACAACAAAAGAGAACAGGATAAGCATCCATACCCAATATGCCCCACCGAAGCTCGTGCTGTAAAACAAAGGGAAAGAAGCAAAGAATGAAGCACCGAAAGTTACCAGGGTGGTAAACGTAAACTCCCACTTGCGTCCTGTGGAATTGATGACCAACCTACGTTCCTCGGGTGTCTTTCCCAAACTGAAAATCATGGAGTTGGCTCCCTGAACGAATAAGAGGAATACCAAAAAGGCTCCCATCAGAGAAACCACAAACCACCAATATGATTGTAAGAATTCGTATGTCATGGCTATTTAGTTTTTAAGTGCAACTTCAGAAATTTCAGGGCCTTTCTTGATTTGCTTGCAGAGAATATTGATCTCGACAACAAGCATCGTTGTGAAGAGGATGAGGAAGATAAAGAATGTTGTGGCCACGCTCGCAGCAGGCACATTGGATACGGCAACGTTTACGGGCAGCATATCCTGAATGGTCCAAGGCTGGCGTCCCATTTCTGCAACAATCCATCCCGATTCACTTGCGATATAGGCAAGAGGAATAAGAATTAAACTTGCCCAGTGCAGCCAACGGAATTGGTGAATATCTTTCTTATAGAGAATAAAAAGTACCACAGCAAAGAAAACTATAAACAAGAATCCCATTCCGACCATAACACGGAAGGCATAGAAGTTTAATGGAATAGACGGTACAAGATCATGCACATCTTTGATATATCCATAGCCGAAATATTTAATATTGTCTTTCAGCACGGCAAGATTGCTTTTAGCCGATGCCGAAAGCGGGTCTCCATCCTTCATACCAGCCGTTTCCTTGCGATATTCCTGCAAAGCCACAATGGCTTTCTTGCCACTTTCTATCTTCTCTTCGAACGACGGCTCTCTGGTTCCGTCTGGCTTGGTATAGCCTTGAATTAAATTGTTTACACCCGGCACATATCCATTCAGCGAACGAGTAGCAAGGATGGAAAGGCCATAAGGCACTGCTATACGATATGGTGGCTCTGCTTCGTTTACGTAATCGGGTTGCTTGAATGGATTGACAGCAGCCATTATGGTCAGGCCTTGGCTTTCGCCTCCATTATACAAAGCTTCCATAGCTGCCAGCTTCATGGGCTGCGATTTAGCCACCCTGTAGGCCGACTCGTCACCCGTGAGGGCTGCAAGCACAGAGGCTATGAGTCCAACAATAGCACCAATCTTGATACTTTCTTTCGCAAATTTGTGTTCGCGATCCTTCAACAGATACCAGCAACTGACACCAACCACAAAAACGGCTCCTATGATCCATGCCGAAGTGACCGTGTGGCAGAACTTGTCTACAGCGTAAGGAGAGAACGCAACATCCGTGAATGATGTCATCTCAAAACGCATTGTATCAGAGTTGAATTCCTGTCCAACGGGATACTGCATCCAAGAGTTGGCTACCAAAATCCACCACGCAGAAATGGTTGCTCCCAAACCGGTGAGCCATGTGGCGGAAAGGTGGAATCCACGAGATACTTTGTCCCATCCAAAGAACATCACAGCCACAAAAGTTGCTTCCATAAAGAAAGCCACAATTCCCTCTATAGCCAATGGCGCTCCAAAGATGTCGCCTACCATCCATGAATAGTTGCTCCAGTTAGTACCAAACTCAAACTCAAGAATGATACCCGTAGCCACACCCATGGCGAAATTAATACCAAAGAGTTTCTGCCAGAAACGCGCCGTGTCTTTCCAGAACTCCTTTTTCGTGCGATAATAACAAGTCTCTGCAATTCCCATGATAACCGCCAACCCCAATGTGAGTGGGACAAACAGCCAGTGGTAAATTGCCGTAAGCGCAAACTGGGCTCTTGACCAATCTACGGTTGAATTTGTAATGTCCAGTAATAGATTAAACATATTGTATAGATTTTAACAACT
The DNA here is from genome assembly GCA_937995875.1 of uncultured Bacteroidales bacterium. GTDB lineage: Bacteria > Bacteroidota > Bacteroidia > Bacteroidales > Bacteroidaceae > Prevotella. The sequence continues at coordinate 18,669 of CALKIW010000001.1, forward strand.
TAGCTACCCCGATTAAGTATCTGGGTGGAAACAAATTCCGCCTCCTCCCCTTTTTCAGCATTCTGGTGGATGAAGTTGGGAAAGAAAAACACTTTGAGAATGGCAAATATAATAAACAGTTTGATAAGAATGATCATCCACAGCGTTTTGCCTATGGTCATGTTCCTAAAGCCGTCTGCGTAGAGATGGTAAGCATTATAAACAAAACGATATATGCTACTATTCTTGAATTTCATTAGTTTTCTGTTTATGCTACAAACTTAAATCTTTTTTTTTATATTTACAACAGTTTGTTTGTATTTTTCCCATATTTATATATAATATCGTGAACGAAATATGTTTATAATATCAATGACACAACAAGTTAAGACTTTATGAGTGTCAATACAAATTTATATCAGACTTCAGGTATTTATCATGATGTATTTCTTTATCGAATAAAAACCCATGTACAAACGATTTTATACTTATATATGGTTACCTTTGCATCAACAACTGTCTGCTCACATGAAAAAGGATGTAAATCGTATCGCCGGGCACCATATTCCCCCTATTCGCCTATATTTCGTTTGAGCCTATGCTGTAAATTCACAATAAACAAACAACATAACTTTAAACAACAACAATGAGAACTATCCTATCATTATTATTGCTCCTTTGTACCGTATCAACGTATGGGCAGTCCAAAGAAACCGTTGCCATTTTGGGAGACTCTTACTCTACCTTCGAAGGATACCTTACCCCCGACAGCATGGAGGTTTGGTATCATAAAGCGTCAAACCCCCAGCAAACCGACGTTACGAACGTTAGGCAAACGTGGTGGTGGCAAGTAATCAAAGAGGGCGGATACAAACTCGGAATCAACAACTCGTGGTCGGGAGCCTGCATTTGCAACACTGGTTACAACGATGCTGACGCAACCTACAGGTCTTTCCTGACGCGGCTGGACGCACTCGGCACTCCCGACATCATCCTCATCTTCGGCGGCACGAATGACGCTTGGGCCGGCGTACCGCTGGGTGATTTTAAATATCAAGACATTAAGCTTGCCGATAAATACAATTTCCGTCCTGCCCTGTCCTATTTACTGAGCCAAATGACCGAAAGATACCCTAACACGGACATTTATTTCATTTCCAACTGCGATTTGAACGAGGCCTACACACAATCCATTCACACCGTATGCAGGCATTATGACATCCCCGTGATTCAGTTGCACGACGTTAGTAAGCAGAATGGGCATCCCGACATCAAGGGCATGCAAACCATCGCCAAGCAAGTGTTGAGCTTTCTCAAGAAAAAGTAAAACACGAAACAGCAATAGAACAGCAGCGTGAGCATGGGTTGAGATACCTATGATGCTCAAAAGAAGGGGAAACCTTATTATCATTGGAACGCAACACTGTACGGGCATATCCTATCAAATGTTTCCCAAAATATCCCACAGAGTCCTGTGAAACTGGGAATGCGGATATGCCCCTTGCAACTGTTTACCGGTAATCTCCCTTCCAACGCATCTGCCGGAAACTATTTTGTGAGCCACAACGAGAGTTTGAAAACCACCCCATTGCATACCGGAAGTGACGCATGAACTTTAAAGAGGTTGCACCAAGAATAAGACAATTTGTCTTGAAAATATCAACATAAACGTGTACGCTTTTTCTATCGTTTTAGAAAAGATGATGCAACCTTTCTACCATTTTTTTGACTTTTTTCATCCATCCCTCAGCAAGGGTGAGACGAATCGGGCTTTATCGCAGTGCGACTAAGCCTCATTCGTGATGCGAATAGACGCTAAACGGACTGCGGCTAAGGTTTTGTCGCAGTGCCGTTAAACTCTAATGGCAAGCATTTTTATGTTGAAAATACACCTAAATCTTGCACAAAACTCATAAAGCTCTAATACACAGACAGATACAAAAGTATGAAAATTATCGCGTATTTTGAAACAAGGTTTTATTTTTTCAGAATAAGCCAAGCAGCAGAGAGGTTTTGTCCGCTTTTTTACAAACTGCCACCCCATCCGCACAGAGGTCTGCGCCCTCCCCACGCTACCTCTCCTCTCTCATCCCAACTCGCTCCAATCGCTCACTGCAACAGGGTCGGCAAAATGATTATGGCCTTTCAAAAACAAGCCGTCGGCGAAGGCCGTCATTGATTGGCAGTGCCAAAAGGACTCAGAAATGATGTGCCCACCAAACCACATGATAAAGAAAATCGCAGGCTCTCCATGAAAGTCTGCGATTCTTATTCATCTCTTCAATATTTTATTTGAGCAGTCCACGATTATTCAGCGTGACATTCAAAAGTGTGTTAAACTTCCGATACTGATCACGTGTGAGTATGTAGCTCATGTATTTCAGTTCCTTGTCAGCAGCCTGTTTTACCATAGTGCTGCGTTCTGACGCATCTGCCTTGGCGGCTTCGTTCATCTCTCCGACAAACTTGTTGTGGACGATCTGCACAGCTTCCATCTGATAGTTGTCAAGCTGCAGTGCAGATGCCAAACTGCTATAGTTCAAAGACATATCATATTTCTTAACCATGTTGGCTACTGTTACCTCCGGAGCCTTCTGTGTCTCATTGCCATGCTTGTCACTATTTCCGGCAAATGCCATTGTCATTGAAAACATGGCAGCTAATGTCAATACAATCTTTTTCATTTCTTTTCCTTTCTTTAATTTGTCCGCATCTGTATATTATGCGGATGCTAATTTAACTTGTTATCCTTGCGAAATCCTCTGATTTCTATTACAAATATAGGCAGTTTATCCCAAAGACGCAAGTCTTTTACCCGTTTGTGTGCGAAAACAGTGCGCTTTATTGACTCAAATCAAGGATATGCACACTCAAAGCAGTTTAACGGGACTTATCGCACAAATATCCATACGAACAGAACATTCTGAAAAAAAAAGGTTATCTTTGCACCTATTATAATAATACAAACAACATGGACCATAAAACAAAGAAATATATCACCGCTTCTTATCGGTTGTATGACATAACCGATGGACGAAAAAACCTGATCGAGGAAACCTCTGCGGATCGCCCATTTACCTTTATCAGTGGTTTGGGACTCCTGCTTGAGGAATTCGAGCGACAGATCATAGGCCTTGAGGCGGGCAGCAAGTTTGATTTCGCACTAACCCCGGAACAGGCTTATGGAGAGCACAGCAGCGAGCGAGTGCTGGACTTGGACAAGCAATTTTTCCATGTGGATGGAAAATTTGACCAAGAGAATGTGTACCGGGATGCCGTTATCCCATTGCAAGACGAAGACGGAAACAGGTTTTATGGTCGCGTGATGGAGGTAACGGATGAAAAGGTAAAAATAGACCTTAATCATCCTCTGGCTGGCAGGACATTGAATTTCTGTGGAGAAATCAATGAAAACAGAGAGGCAACAAGTGAAGAGGTGGCCCAGCTGACCGAGAAATTGTCCGGACGAGGCAGTGGATGTAAATGTGGCGGACACGGACACCAAGGGGAATGCTGCGGGAAGCATCATCATGATGAAGAATGTGGGCACCATCGTCATAGCGACGGAGAATGTTGCGGAAAGCACCACAACGACGGCGAGTGTTGCAGCAAATAGAGAAAATGAGAAATATTTTTGGAAACATATTCACCCTGACCACGTTTGGTGAGAGTCACGGAACTGCCATTGGTGGCATTGTAGACGGTATGCCTGCCGGCGTAGAAATTGACATGGACTTTATTCAGCACGAATTGGACAGGCGCAAACCCGGCCAGAGCAAGATAACCACTTCGCGCAACGAGCCCGACCGGGTGCAGCTTATGAGTGGCGTGTTTGAAGGAAAAACTACGGGCACACCCATTGGCTTTATGGTGCTCAACAAGAATCAACATTCCAAAGACTATGATAATATGCGGGGGTTGTTCCGCCCTTCACACTCCGACTACACCTATTATAACAAGTACGGCATACGCGACCATCGTGGGGGTGGACGTTCTTCGGCACGAATAACGCTCAGTCGTGTGGTTGCGGGAGCACTTGCCAAACTGGCATTGAAGCAACTGGGCATCACCATCCAAGCCTATACCACACAGGTGGGCAATATCGAGCTGGAACGGGACTACCGTCTCTACGACCTCACCAAGACCGAAGACAGTTTGGTGAGATGTCCGGATGCCGACAAGGCCAAGCAGATGGAAAGCCTCATCATGGACGTAAAAGATGACGGTGACACTGTGGGAGGAGTAATTGCCTGCGTTGTGAAAGGTTGTCCCATAGGATTGGGCGAACCGGAATTTGGTAAGCTCCATGCACAGTTGGGGGCAGCCATGCTGAGCATCAATGCCGTGAAAGGGTTTGAATATGGAAATGGGTTTGCCGGAGTTTCAATGAGGGGAAGCCAGCAAAACGATGTGTTTGTCAGGAAAGACAATAATATATCCACCGCCACCAATCACAGTGGAGGAATACAAGGAGGAGTGAGCAACGGACAGGACATCTATTTCCGCGTGGCTTTCAAGCCGGTAGCCACCATCCTGCAAAAACAAAACACCGTAGATATAGAGGGAAATCCCACTACCCTCAACGCCAAAGGTCGTCACGACCCATGTGTACTGCCTCGTGCAGTGCCCATCGTTGAGGCGATGACGGCAATGGTTTTGCTGGACAACTATCTCATCGGAAAGACCACGCATCTATAGAGAATATTTCGATAGCGAATACACGATTTTTCGGTTCTTTCCTTTGGATATCAGAATTTTATCGTAAATTTGCAACGAAATGAAATGGGATTTGAGAAAACCCCTAATCAGTTTAGTTAAGTCTAGTTTAGTTTTTGTGTTGGTTGGGGGCTGTCGGTTGGCAACCCCCACATTTTTTGGTAAATCTAAACAGTATTACGGCGTAATGGATAGTTTTGTTCACCGTCGGACGTATCATATTAAAGTCTGTGAAGACCGAATATACATGCCAGCGATAAGCAACTGATTAACAAAAAGATATATATAGAGCGCATGAAGGCAAGAGAAAGGAAATATGCATGAAAACCTTTTCTGCTAATATGATAGCCTTAATGGTCTAACAAGGGAAACCACCTAATCCTTTTTACATAGAGCAGGTTTTAACCTAAATATAAAAGGTTAGGCAGCTTTCCTAAAATCAAAAACCGAGCTTTTTATACAGCTCCTATGATTTCCTGAACACTTTTGCAGCCATGACGTTCGAGCCAATCGGCAATGCCGGTTTTCACCTTAAACGTCACCATAGGGTCGATAAAGTTTGCCGTACCTATTTGCACGGCAGTGGCGCCGGCCATCATAAACTCGATGGCATCTTCGGCATTCATAATTCCTCCAAGTCCAATGACGGGGATTTTCACCGCGTGAGCTACATCCCACACCATACGCACGGCAACGGGTTTCACCGCCGGCCCACTCAGTCCGCCCGTGCGAATACTCAGCTTGGGTTTGCGACGCTCAATGTCAATCGCCATTCCCATGAGCGTATTGATGAGTGAAACAGAGTCAGCACCCTCTGCCTCGCAGGCTCGCGCAATATCCGCAATGTCCGTAACGTTTGGAGAAAGCTTCACAATAAGCGTTTTATGGTACACTCTACGCACTGCCCGCACCACGCTTGCAGCACCCTCGCAACTTACACCAAACGACATGCCACCCTCTTTCACGTTAGGGCACGATATGTTAAGTTCGATGGCGGGAATCTTGTCTAAAGCGTCTATCTTGGCTGCACACGCAGCATAAGAATCGATAGAGTTCCCGCTGACATTGACGATAATATGCGTAGGAATATTTTTCACTTGAGGATAGATATGCTCGCAAAAGTGATCAGCACCCTTGTTTTGAAGCCCCACACAGTTAAGCATGCCCGAAGCCGTTTCGGTCATTCGGGGATAATCGTTTCCCTCGCGATGTTCAAGAGTAGTTCCTTTTACAATGATACCACCTATTTCGCCCAATGGAACAAGATCGGCAAACTCCAATCCATACCCAAAAGTGCCACTGGCAGTCATTACGGGATTACTGAGTTCTAATTGATTTATCTTTACATTTAAGTCTACCATAACAACTTCTTAATATTAAACACCGGCCCATCCGTACATACACACAAATTTCCTTCTACGGTCTTCTCAACACAGCAAAGACAAGCACCCAATCCACAGGCCATCAGATTTTCTAATGATGCCTCACATTCTATTTTTTTCTCGCGAGCATAGCGGGCAACCGACTGCATCATAGGCTTGGGTCCACAAGTCTGAATGAAGTCAAATTGTTCATTCTGAAGAATAGGGTGATCGGTGACATACCCCTTTTCTCCTGCTGTAAAATCTTCTGTTGTGACATATACCGGTCCCATTTTCTTAAACAAATCCAGCTCCAACAAATCAGAAGTCGAACGTGCACCCAACAAGAAATGAGGTTGGTTTCCTGACTCAAGAAGAGTTTGCCCTTGAAATAAAAGCGGTGCAACGCCAACACCTCCACCGACAAGAAGTACCTTCCTTCCATGTAATTTGTCTGCAGTGGTAAAACTGTTGCCAAGAGGGAAAAGACAGTTCAGCTTATCCCCGACACGCAGTTTGAGCATCTCCTTCGTTCCGGAACCCACAGCCGCAACCAAAAGCCACATCTCGTTTTTACGCTTATCGACATAGTTTACCGATATGGGGCGGCGGAGAAAAGTATGGGGCGAATTGTCTACTCGGACCTCAACAAACTGGCCTGGTAACATTTCGGGAAGTGGGGTGTCTTGAGTAAGTTTCAGTAAAACATGTTTGCTGCTTAGTCTATCAATAGTACTCACGCATAAGTCGTGACAATATTTACTCATAAATGCTTCTCTTTGATAAATTAACTTCTACATATATAATATATTGATTACCTACACATGGTAAATCAACCTCCTGCATTTAACTGATAAATTACCTGCACATAAAAGATAATGTATCTGCATACGATAAATCAATTACCTGCACATGATAGATAATGTATCTGCATACGATAAATCAATTACCTCTACATGATATATTATTACGCGCAAAGATAGTCATTTTTTGGTCACGAATCATAGATAATCAGAAATAATTACCGTTTGGGCAAAAACGTCTCCCAGGTCTGATCATCATAAAATATACGAATCTCTGTTATCTTTCGTTCTGGTTTGTCAATATATTTGACCAATGTTTTCTCTACATTTGGAGTAGATTTCCCAGCATCGGGCTGATACGGACCGGCGGGAGTGCTAAAAAGAGAAGGAGAGGATGGATTAGTTTGAATATCTAATAATGAAGATGATTCTCCAGAGTTCACACCTTGATTCTGTTTTGATTCTCGATTATCATCTGTGTACATAGGTCCTGTCCCAAACATAATCCATTCAACGGAAATATTTGGTAAACATTCATGGATGGATTCAATCATTTGAAGAGTCGGCCTGGTACGCTCATTAAAGACGCCACTCAGTGAACCCTCAGAAATTCCCGTAAACAGAGCAAACTCTTTTTGGGACATTTGCCGATCCTCCATTATCATCTTAATTCGATCTTTCATATCGCTGCATTGGGGTTATAACTGCTTCATAAAGCATTCTTTTCATTCAAGTCTCTAATTTGCAAAGTTAAAACATTAAATTTGAATTTACAAATTTATCAGACTCGATTTAAAATCTAAAAATGTTAATTTTCAATCTAAAATAACAGGGATGGTGTCGCTATATTTACAAATTCGTATTTAAGTTTGTAAATACAAATCAATTCTTTCAAATTTACATCAAACATATAGTGTATCTAAATCATATAATTACTTGGTATTCAATAGTATAATTCCTGTACTATCAGTCTTTTTACGCATATATACAGCTAACTTCCCACTTATATGGCATATTCTTTATTATTTACTTTGAGATAATGTTATAAACTACTGGTTTATAGATAAATACATATCCTGTTTGCTTTATACATACATATAATTAACATTGTCGAAGCGGTGTTATTTGTATTTTAAAACTCAAATTCACAACCTTAGAGAAGGAATGTTTAATATCCTAAAGGCCATCTGTATTTTAATTTATAAATCTTTGTTGTTGGTTTACATTGTTGAATTTGGCTTTTTAAATAATAATAAAGGTTAAACGCAGGCAGGAGGCAATTTAAACTACTCATAAATTGATAATTTTCAAGAATTGCAGGCAAGTGCCTATGTAGTTTAAAATAAGCGAAAATTAAGCCTATTAAAAACTTGTAACTTCCCTATTACAACAGAGTTAAGCCTAAAAAAGCGCTCCATAGGAACGCTTATTATAGAATAATTTAAGAATGTTTTGAGAGAAATTAAGGATGTTTTTGCTGTTATTTTAGTGAAAAATGAAGAAAATTAGTTCCTTCATCAAGTCTCCTGCAGCTGTATTTGGGTTATCTAAGCCTTTACTTTTAGTATCCGTCTCTCTAATCTTCTCTAAAATCTGAAATGTTTTCTTTCCGGAATAATTTCTCATTCCTGTCATATAGTCTATGGCCCCCCACTCGCTTCTCAATCCCAAATAATCTGCAACACTTTTTTTATCTCCTCTATTTGGAGCATAATAGGCAATCATTAAATTTTGGAAGAAATTAAAGAGCAATGGCAAGAAAGAATAAACAGAGCCCGCTTTAGGATTACTGTCAAAATATTTGATTATTTGATTTGCCTTGAAAATATTTCTATTCACAATAGCACTTCTCAATTCGAAAGCATTGAACTCCTTGCTTACTCCAATGTTACTTTCAACCATTTCCGGTGTAACACGACGGTCGTTTTCCGGAAGGGCAATGAGAAGTTTGTCTAATTCAGACTGCAAACGATTCAAATCCGACCCAATACTGTCGGCTATCATACTTGCACTCTTGTCATCTATATTAACTTTCCGCTTTGCCAAATACTTTTGTATATGTCCGTGCAGCTGCCAATCCTTTAGTTTTTTACTTTCGAAAACAATTCCCACGCGCTCGACCGCAGCTATAAATTTAGTACGACGATTAATTGTTCCATTCTTATAACAAATGACAAGAATGGTGTTCGGCTGTGGGTTCTCAGCATATTTTTCCAACTTGTCAAACGACCTCATAGCCTGCGCCTCCTTTACGATAATCACTTTACGTGGCGCCATCATCGGATATTGCATTGCCATATCAGCCACTTGAGCAGCATTAATATCAGCACCGAACACCACTGTTTGGTCGAAAGCCTGCTGGTCCGGACTTAAAACATGGCTCTGAATATAGTCGCTGATTTGGTCAATATAGTATGATTCGTCACCCATCAGTATATAAATAGGTGAAAACTGACCTGCCTTCAGATTGCGCATAACGGCATCATAGGTGAGCGTAGGTTTCTTTTCTGGCATATATTTTTTAATTGTACTCCTAATTCTCAACACATTTTATTATCTTTGCATCATTGAGAATCCATGCAAAGATAATAAAATGATTCCATTAAACCTACCCTCTTTTGATATAAAATTACAAGGTACGCGCGAGCATCCACGCATCTTCGACATCCTACGGAGACGCTATGTTGCACTCACGCCAGAGGAATGGGTGCGCCAAAGTTTCATCCATTATCTTATCAACCACCTTGGATATCCCTCCACCCTTCTTGCTAACGAGATAAGCCTGAAGGTTGGGCAAAAGCAGCTGCGTGCCGACAGTGTGCTGTACAACCAATCACTTCAACCTCGAATGATTATAGAATATAAGGCACCAAATATTGAGATAACCCAAAAGGTATTCGACCAAATTTCAGCATATAATCTTTTGCTGCATGCCGACTATCTTGTTGTATCCAACGGCATCAATCATTATTGTTGCAAGATGGATTATGACGGTAAAAAATATTTATTTATTGACCATATTCCAAGATACGAAGAAATTTGACATTATTACCTTTTTATAAATGGTTTTAATCTACGCCGTCCCCCATTTTATACAGCAGCGGGCCACACTCTGAATGGAGTGTGGCCCGCTGCTCATATTAAGAAATATCCGTCTGATATTTTACAAAATCATAAAAGAATATTAATCCACAGCATTATAACCCTTCGTGCTATTATCGAGCAAAATATCTCTCAGGCTCAATTCAACATATTCACCGCCTTGATGCGCTGTTGGATCCGGATGATGAGGAACATCCTCCTCGTAATTAAATCCCCTGTAATTCAACTCTCCTACTCCCCACAATATCATTGCAGCTGCAAGAAACACAAGAAAAGCTATAGCTATATTCATAATGTATGCGTATTAAATTTGTTATTTATTGCAAAATTAGCAAATTTCCAGCAAAAAGAGAACTATGCTGGGACTATTTTACTACATTTGCAAAAAGCATGTATGCAAAACAAATAAAAATTTGTGCCAACAACCGTAGTTCCTCATTCCATGCCGCCAATTAAAAGGTTTGAAAACCCACATTCATCACCAAACACACCCATTTTGGTTTTTGGCAGGAAATTTGTAGTATGTACCGCATATTATTTATACTGTAGAGGCATTGTGTACTTTCCCCATGCAAGCCTTCAAGAGGTTTTTCCTGAAGAAAAGATTCCTCTCTCGCCTCTGCACGGCACGGTTGCCACATTATATAAAAATAGACTATTATGGCCAAATTAGGTAAATGGATTGGTGGTGTTCTTGGATTTATCGTTACTGGAAGTCCTCTCGGCGCATTCGCAGGTTACGCCTTAGGATCATTGTTCGACTCCGAAACAGACTCCGATAATGTTAATTACAACGAAGGGTTTAACAGTAACAACGGTTTTTCTCAACGCCAATACGGCTATCAACAAAACCGTTTTTACAGTGGCCAGCGCAACGACTTTCTTTTCTCGTTGCTGGTTTTAGCCTCATACATCATCCGTGCTGACAGCAGGGTAATGCATTCCGAGATGAATCTCATGCGTCAATGGCTTCGCACCAATTTTGGAGAAAGTGGCGTTACAGAGGGCGAACAGATATTGCTCAAGCTCTTTGAACAGCAAAAAACATTAGGCGTCACAGAATATCGCAGTGCCGTGATGAGTAGCTGTGTACAGATCAGACAGCATATGTCATACGAGCAACGCCTGCAACTTCTCGACTTTCTCGTTTTGCTTGCACAGGCCGATGGCTCAGTGGTTGCAGCCGAAATCAACGCCCTACGCGAGTGCACTCTACAGCTCGGACTTAGCGAAGCCGTCCTCAACTCCATGCTCAACCTTCAGGATGCCGGCACAAGCCTCGATGCAGCCTACAAAGTATTGGGAATATCTCCATCTGCCTCCGACCGGGAAGTAAAGGCTGCCTATCGCAAACTTGCCCTGCAACACCACCCTGATAAAGTTTCTGCACTTGGGGAAGACGTGCGCAAGGCTGCCGAGAAGAAATTTCAAGAGATTAATGCCGCCAAAGAAACGGTTTGGAAAGCACGTGGATTATAATCCCCACCCCCTATCACATTATCCATATACAACGAAAAACTTGTTACGGGGGTCAGGCCCACTTTGCGGATACGGATTACCACATTATCTATACACAACCAAAAACTCCTCGCCATTCTGTTTCTGAACGACGAGGAGTTTTTGGTTGTATATCCTCACATAGCCTTACGGGCTATTATTTTACTCTTCGTTTGAGGCTTCTTCCTTTTCGTCGGCCTTTTTCGTGCGGCGCGTTGTACGCTTACGCTTTGGCTTCTTCTCCTCAACCTTCTCAGGCTTTATACCGGCCAATTCCGGGTCAATAAGAATACGACCGCAATATTCGCACACAATAATCTTCTTGTGCATTTTAATATCAAGCTGACGCTGTGGCGGAATCTTATTGAAACATCCACCGCACGCATCACGTTGTACATACACCAATCCCAAACCGTTACGCGCTCCCTTGCGAATACGTTTGAAGCTGTCAAGCAAGCGAGGCTCGATCTTCGTTTCCAAGTCCTTAACCTCAGCCTTCAACCGATCTTCTTCCTCGCGAGTTTCCTGCATAATTTCTGCCAGTTCTTCACGCTTATGGTCCAAATCTTTCTGACGCTCAGTGATAATTTCCTTCGTTTGAGCTAAATCCTCCTGACGTTCTGCAACTTTTACCGTTGCCTCTTTAATCTTTTTGTTGCAAAGCTGAATTTCCAGAGTCTGAAACTCTATTTCTTTACTCAGTGTGTCATACTCACGATTGTTTCTCACTTCGTCCAACTGAGACTTATAGCGCTCCACACTCGCCTGCGCCGTTTCAATCTCATTGCGTTTCTGCGCAATGGCCGAACGGAAGTCCTCAATGTCACTCTCAATCTTGCTGAAACGAGTAGTCAGTCCTTCAATTTCATCTTCAAGGTCTTGCACCTCCAACGGGAGTTCTCCGCGCAGAGCGCGCTTCTCGTCTATTGCCGACAAGGCTGTCTGCAACTTATAGAGCGCAGACAGTTTATCTTCGACAGACAATTCTTTAGGGTCTTTCTTTGCCATAATATTATAATGTATTTAAAAATTACAAGTAAATAATCGGATTTGTATTGGTCTTTGTCAGATAACATTTCACTCCGGGACATTCCTTATTGATCACATCCCGGAACACCTCATTGGTGTACTGTTCGCTCTGGTAATGCCCAATCACCGCAATCTGAATTTCCTGATCATGACCAAAATAGTCATGATAGCTCATCTCGCCCGTCACAAAGGCATCGGCTTTTTGGGCTATTGCCTCCGACAAAAGGAATGAGCCTGACCCACCACAGAGTGCCACCGACTTGATTTCACGTCGCAACAACTGATTAGCCATCACACATTCCACGTCGAACACGCGTTTCAGCATAATGATGAAATCAGCGGCCGCCATCGGCTCCTTAAACTCACCGATTACGCCTTCGCCGCCTTCCACCGTCACCGATTCTTGCTGCCCATCTGCCGCCGGCACTTCCACTGTCTGTTCCTTTCCAAAGAAACGCAGTTTCTCAAGCTCCATCTTTTCGGCCATCTTATGATTCACACCTCCTTTGGCACTATCCATGTTTGTATGCATGGAAACGATGGCCACATGATTTTCAATGGCTTTCATCACCGTGCGTTGCACCTCGTTTTCACCAATAATTCTTGCCAATTTGTGAAAGATGAGCGGATGGTGCGACACTATGAGGTTACACCCCAAGCCGATCGCTTCGTCCACAATCTGCTCTGTCACGTCAAGACACAACAAAGCCCCTGAGACTTCCGCATCTGTTAATCCTATCTGCAAGCCGGCATTGTCGAATCCTGCCTGCAGGGGCAGAGGCGCGAAACGTTCAAGGGCATTCACCACTTCTATTATTTTCACGCTAAATATATATTTATAATACAAAGTTAATAAAAATAAAGGGTTATCGTCATGAAGGTCATACTCTTTTAGTGAGATTTAACATATTATCGTGCGAGGCGGATTCCATAAGCAAGTGCAAAGTTATACTATTTTTGTCTTAATCATATCTCGGCGGATTCCATAAGCAGGCGCCACACGAGCATTTCGAATTATTCGGCACAAGATGGGCTGGAAAAAAGTTGGCATACGGCTCCGAAGTTTACTTTCTTTGAGGCAAAAACTACACACTGCAACCTGCTGATGTTCAGAGAACAACAGGAAAAGCTGCCGTCACCTCTAAGCAATCCGCCTTTGTGTTGTGTGCTTTGATACCGATGCCCACCGAGAAACGATTAAGACGAGGAAAAGAATAATGTATGCCTACATGCTCATAAACAGAGCCTTCAACCTGCTTGGCATTATCACCCACTTTGCGATGCAAGTAATAACCCAACGAAAGATTAAGCGAAAGATTGTGATAATACACACGATGCTTGCCCGAAACACCAAACGACCAAAGGTCGAGCTTGCTATCAATGCCTTCGGCGCGCTCTATCTCCTCCACACGCCGGGTGTACGAAACCCTATATACGTCCACTCCTACTCCCGAAGCCCATCTGCGGGCATACCTTCTCAATATGGACGCATGGAATGAGTAGGTGAGATAACGTTTAAATCGAGATGTGCGGTAATCAGGATCTCCCGGCGGCGTACGAAACTGCGTGAGCTGCCAGTCTTCGTGTAGGGTTTTCACCCCCATACGTGTTGCAATTTCAAGAAAACTATACGGTTTGAACGACCCTCCCGATGGTCCTGTTTCTGTTTTACCTGAATCGCCCACTTTCTCACCAAATGGATCATAAATCACACCTATCGACGGTGCAACCATGTTGGCACCCTTGTTCGGCCTGTTGGTGGCTCCATTGCTGTGGTGATAGAAATCCAGTCCTCCGCGCAAGCCCCAGTTTTCCGCTATGCGATACGTTGCGTGCACTCCGGCTCCGAAATAAATCAACCATCTTGAGCCTATCAGCTCGTTGTCTATGGCGTTATGGGTGTTATTTTTGAACTGCTGTAACTCACGCCAACAGAGAGCGTGTAATCGCCTTGCCATCTTCGATTGCGCAAAACAGGCCTCTCAAAAGTTCCATAGAGTGTCATCGTATTTCCCAAACGGGAAGTATAGCCTACCGGCTCAAGCAACCCCCATGCTGTATCCTTCTCCCGGTGCATCGTCACGCCGTGATTCCACCCATACTGCATACCGACCACAAACGTTGGATAACCGAAATCTCGCGCATACGCATCACTGTCTTGCGGTAGTGTGGAGTACCTGACACCTGCTCTCAGAGCCATAGCATTTTTATTTTTCAGCCACTTTTTTTCATAGCGGTCAGCGGCTATCACTCTTCCGGGCAACAACGCTCACTTCACAACCAAAATGACGGGCACTGAAGCGGTTAAAGCAAGTGTCTGTTTTTGTATCTGTTTCCATACCCGCTGCACAGGTTGAAACAATACCGAAGATCCCCAGAATGATTGTGCCTATTCTTCTCATATAGATCGCAAAGATACGGAAAAAAACATGAAGATACATAAATCTCCTATAAAAAGCCATTCTAAATTCGTGCAAAAAAGCAACATCTTCCATTGAATAAAATCTCGGACTAAACGTTACTTTTTGTTCATATAATTCGGAATTATTTATCGTCCTAAAAACAGTCAATCTCGCCTTAAGATGACAAGTAGAAAGCCGAAAAACGCAAAAACAAACGATGTCCATTGAGTTTCGATCCCGACTAAGGCCCAATCGCATCTCCACAAAACCCGAAACGCACAATGGATAAGGCCTAACCCCTTCATGGATAAGCACTAACCGCAAGACGATTAAGCATCAACCGCAAAGCCGAAATTTGTCAATTATTTACAAACCGTTAATTATCAGTGGTTTGCAAAAATGCTTTTTTAGAAGTAATTTCGGCATCGTGCCATAAACATTTTGAAAAACGCGAAAAACAACAGTGCTATTCAAAATATTTCATGATAATTTTTCCTCATCAGCCGCTGACAAAATACAAATGGGAAACCCTGTGTTTATATTGTCATTCCTCCCAATCCTCACGTTTCCCAAAGTCCTGAGGTATTTTAAGAAACGCTGCCAAAACATACATGATGCTGCATGCAAGCAAGGTAAAAATGAAGAAATGGCGATAGCCCATTGTTTCCTGCAATGCTCCGGCAACAATTCCCGGAAGCATCATCGAAAGAAACATCATGGCTGAAGCCAGCGCATAGTGACTCGTTTTATATTCGCCCCAACTATAGTATATGAGAAAAAGCATATAGGCCGTGAGCCCGAAACCGTAGCCAAACTGCTCGGCAAACACACAAAGATTGATAACCACGAGACTCGATGGCAGCGTGTAGCTTAGGAACACATACACCAGTTCGGGCAGCGTGAAAGCCGCCACCATAGGCCACAGCCACTTTTTTAACCCATCACGACTGGCCAGCCAGCCACCCAAAAGCCCGCCACAGGCTATGCCAATGATACCCACCGTGCCTTGCACCAAACCGTATTCCTGAGGCGAGAGCCCCAATCCGCCATTATGCCCGGCGTCAATAAGGAACAGCTCCGAGACTTTCGACAGCAAGCCTTCGGGCATACGGAAGAGCATGATAAACAACACGGCAAACACCACTTGGTCTTTGGTGAAAAATGTACGGAATGTTTCCACAAATCCCCTCCATATCGTACGCTTGTCCACATACTCGTGTTTCACATCCTCTTTGGCATACGGCAGCGAATAGTTATGCCACAGCCATAGGGCCAAAAAGATACCCATCACGCCATAGAACAACAAACTCCACGAATACGAGATACTGTTGCGGAAGACCACTTGCAGGTTTCCGGCCACCATCACCAATATGCCCTGTCCGAAAATGGTTGCAAAACGGTCGAACAACGTGCGCACCCCCATGAATTCTGCCTGCTGATGGGGGTTGAGTCCCAGCATATAAAAACCATCGGCCGCCACACAATGACTGGCTCCGGCAAACGCCATGACCCAGAAGAAAAACAGCGTACCCTGCAACCACGAGGCCGTAGGGATGGTAAAAGCCACGCCACCCAAGGCAGCACCAATGAAAATTTCCATAGCCAACACCCACCAACGCTTGGTTTTCACCAAGTCGATGAATGGGCTCCAAACAGGTTTCAGCACCCAAGGCAGATAAAACCACGAAGTGTAGAACGTGATGGCCGCATTGCTCAGTCCCATTTGTTTGTAGAAGATAACAGAAATAGCCATCACGGCCACGGCCGGCAAGCTGTCGCTGAAAGTCAGCGTAGGTACCCAGAGCCATGGGGAACGGGCATTGGGATTGCCGTTCTGTGGGGCTTGGTTGTTGGGTGGTACAGGATTCATTAATTTCTCCTTATATATAATTATCTGTTGGTTACTATGTCGATGTTTCCGGGCAGTCTGTTTGTCGTACACGTCCGCCCGTAATGCTTATTTGTATACACTCACAATATTGGCACCCGGATAATAGTGCGTGAGGATTTCGTCATACCTAAATCCACGCTCTCCCATCACTGCTGCGCCAATTTGGCACAATCCCACGCCATGCCCCCATCCGGCTCCTATGAGTTCAAAGGCTGCAGGAATGCCATCGGGGCCTATGTCTTTTCGGTCTACCACAAATGCGGAACTGTAAAGGTGACTTTCGCTCAGGACACGCCTGATTTCGAGTTCCTTACCCACGACAAGGATTTTTTGCGTACCCACAATCTTGAGTTTATACAATCGGCCGCTCTTTCCGCGCGCTATGGGCACAAGATTTACGATCTTTCCAAAATCCGTTCCCAGCTTGCGGGCAATGAGGTTGGAAAGCTGCGACTGCGTATAGATGACGCGCCAACGGTAGAAATCTGTGGTTTCCTGATCAAAATTGTTGAGCACCTGAGCTAAAATTCGTGCATCGTGTGTGTTGCAGTAGCTGGGCGGGGCAGTGCGGATCCAGCGGTCTGCATTAGGCTCAAGGGTGAGGTCGGGGAAATTGTCCGACCGATCAGACCTGTCGGACCTGTCAGATTGGTCCCGCGAGTCTGATAACTCATAGAGGTCGGGCTCTCCCGACCTGTCCAACAAAGCCTTGAGATACGGCTTGGGCGTGTCTTCCCAACAATATTGGAACTCCTCGACCACACCTCCGCAACATTTGGAAAATCGGGCGTCACAAATTTCTCCGTCCGACATGAGCAACTCGCCTCGTGTCTGCCTAATGGCCTCGGCTACCTGCGGCGATGTGGCCTTCGTAATGCCTTGATAACGCTGACAATGGTCGTCAGCGCACACATCAAACAATGTGTGATCTTCGCGGTCGTACCATCTGATGAGTTCTTCATCAGTCTGCACAAATGAAACGCCAAGATTATGTTCGATCATCGTCCGGCGCTTCTCCATCTGAGCCAACAGCCACGAACGCGAGATAACCGCATGAGCCTTCAGCAATTCGAGGCTTGATGTGCCGTTCATCTCACTGGAAATGACACTCAGAAGATAATCCTCGACGGGCAATTCGTTGATGGCTCGCACCTT
>CALKIW010000002.1 GCA_937995875.1 uncultured Bacteroidales bacterium
CAATGAGGAAGACTGGCAGGAACCCGACTACAATGCCCGCAAGTTCACGTTGGGTAAATTTGTCACGGTGATGGTGGCAGGATTTCGAGAAGCCAAGGATCAAGATACGGTGATTCGGGCTATTGCGCTGTTGCCGGACGAGTATGAGTTGTGGTTGGTAGGCGATGGGGTTCGTCGCCCGGAGATAGAGGCAGAAATTATGAAGCAGAATGTGACGAAGCGTGTAAAACTGCTTGGCATTCGGTCAGATGTGCCGCAGATATTGAAGTCGGCAGATGTCATAGTGATGTCATCCCACTGGGAAGGATTGTCGCTGTCGAACATTGAGGGCATGTCGTCGGGCAAGCCTTTTGTAGCCAGTGAGGTGAACGGATTAAAAGAAGTAACTGCTGGCTATGGCATTCTTTTTCCACATGGCGATGCTGAGACTCTGGCTGATGTTATAAAAAAGTTGCATGACGACTCGGAGTATTACCGCCAAGTGGCGGAGCGGTGCTATCAACGAGCCTTGCAATATGATATTCGGAAAATGGTGGACGCGTATGAACAACTGTATTATGCGGTGCAGCAATAATATGCTTGCATTGGCAAGCATAGCTCTCCACAACTTATGGTATGACATCTTCCGTGTTGTCAATTATGAATCATTTTTTGTAGCATGAAAAAGAAGAAATTGATTAGAGTCACCACGGCCGACATCAGTCTGAACTCGCTGCTAGGGGGGCAACTCAACTATCTCAATCAATATTATGAGGTGGTGGGGGTAGCCAAAGATACCGGCGTGCTCGACGAGGTTGCTGCACGAGAGGGCATACGAGTGGTTGATGCTCCTTTGGAACGACCTATCAGCATAGGCAAGGATATCAAGGCTTTGTGGTTTTTGTGGCGACTTTTTAGGCGCGAAAAGCCGTGGTGCGTACATGCCAACACCCCCAAGGGGTCACTGTTGGCCATGGTGGCCGCATGGGCTGCGCGCGTGCCGAATCGTATATATCTTGTGACGGGGCTGCGCTACCAAGCCACGACCGGCATGCTGCGCGCCATATTGAAGACGATGGAACGCGTGACATGCTGCTGCGCCAACCATGTCATACCCGAAGGCGAGGGCGTGAAACGAGCGTTGAGGGAGGACAGAATCACGGGGAAGCAACTGCAAGTTGTACATCATGGCAACATCAATGGGAAGGACACTTCCTATCTGTCACGCGAGGCCACGAGCGAGTTGTTGCGAGCGGAGAACAAGGAAACGCGGTTGATGGAAGATGTCACGCCCTTTGACGGCCGCCGGTATATGCGCCAAAAGTTGGGATATACAGACCATGATTTCGTTTTTATCCTGATAGCCCGCATGGTGAGAGACAAGGGTATTAACGAGTTGGCGGAGGTGATGAGTCGATTGGTGGGACATTCCGCAGACCTGCCACGGCATCCCAAACTCCTGATTGTGGGAGAAAAGGAGGTGCAAAGCGGTGGAAATATTACTCCGGAGGCACAACTTTTTTTGAGCGACTCCGCCGCCGTTTTCTATGCAGGACTCCAGAAAGATGTGCGTCCCTACCTGATGGCAGCCGACGCGTTGGTGTTTCCGAGTTACAGGGAGGGATTTCCCAATGTGCCTATGGAGGCAGGAGCGATGGAGTTGCCTTGCATCGTCACCAACATCAATGGTTGCAACGAGATCATCATCGATGGTGAGAATGGTGTCATCATCCCAGCACCGCTCGATTGCGACGGCCATCTCATACAGTTTGCATCGGACGACCCGCAAGCAGACGGTTTCTCCTCGCCCATGGCCAAAGCCCTCTACCAGTCGATGTGCGATTTGATCAAGAATGCCGACAACACCAACAGGATAGCCGCCAACAGTAGGAGGTTAATCCAAGAACGCTATGAGCAGCGTGATGTGTGGGAGGCGCTGAGGCAAATGTATGCTGAGCTGTGATTAAGAAAATCCCTGCGTGAGGGACGAAACTACACAAAACAGTCCCTCACACAGGGATTGTTTTTGCGCATATGGTCACTGTGTGAGGGATTTTTGCTAACTTTGTGGGCAAATAGGACATCAAACGATGATAGACATCATACTATATCAATACATGAATGAGATGCTTCGACATTGCACAGAGAAGCATTTATCGTAAAAGATGATATCGAGACAGGACATGGCATCGAGATACCGCTGTGGTATTTTGGCATGAACTATTAACCGAAATGTTAGTGACGGAATGATTTGCCTCTAATAGGCTCTTGCCAACAAAAATTATAAAAAAGACTACATAATAAAACAATCAAGCATTATGTACCAATATTTTTTCAAACGCTTTTTGGATTTTTGTATTGCATTTACAATTCTCGTATGCATCTCTCCTTTATTGCTGATAGTCACAGTATGGTTGCACTTTG
>CALKIW010000003.1 GCA_937995875.1 uncultured Bacteroidales bacterium
TTTGTCGTTTTGCAAGCAAAATCCCACTAAACCCTATAGGTTGCGGATTTGAGGACTATGTATAAATCTTTAGGAAATTATTTAGGTAGTTTAATTGTATCACTTATGATAAGTTTGCCTGTGAAGGCCGACGTCATAACATTGTCACCTGATGGTAACGTCCGTGTTACCGTCAGTGTGGACAATGGTAAAGTATCTTATGCTTTAAGTGTCAATGGAACAGAGGTCATAAAACCGTCATTGTTGGGATATGAACTCAGCGATGGTCGGTTGGACAATAATTTCAGAATAGTGAAAACTCGCCGCAATGCTCATGATGAAACATGGGCCCAACTGTGGGGTGAAGAAGATTCTGTCAGGAACCATTACAATGAGCTTGTGCTTGAATTGCAACAGCGCTCAGGACAGAAGCGGAAGTTGAATGTGGTATTCCGTGTTTTCAATGATGGCATGGGTTTCAGATACATCATTCCGAAACAATCCAATTTGCATTATATTAATGTAAAAGAAGAATCTACTCAGTTTGTATTGGGACACGATGCTTCTGCATGGTCGATACCATCCAACCATACGGAATTTTTCGAGGGGATCTATCGCAAATCAGCTGTCTCGGCGAAAGATACAGTATGTACGCCCTTCACTATAGAATATGCTCCTAATCTATATATGGCGATTCATGAGGCCGCACTCGAAGATTATGCAACGATTAATCTTACGCCAAGGGGAACGACGTTGCTTACGGCTTTGACGCCTTGGAGCGACGGAATGAAGGTTAAGGCAGAGAAGGAGCTGAAGAGCCCTTGGCGCACGGTGATATTTGGGGCAACGCCCGGAGAACTTATCAGCAACCGTGTGATGCTTAATCTGAATGAGCCAAGCAAAATCACCGATACATCATGGATAGAGCCAGGTCGATATATCGGAATTTGGTGGAGCATACACAAGAAAAAACACACATGGGAAATGGGACCTCATCATGGTGCTACAACCGAGTACGTAAAACGATACATAGATTTTGCGGCACGTCACGGATTCAGTGGTGTGCTTTCGGAAGGTTGGAATCCGGGGTGGGGAAAGGGCGAAAAAGTTACCTATCTGAAGCCTTATCCGGATTTCGATATAGAGGAGGTGAACCGCTATGCCCGTCAAAAGGGAGTTCGATGGATTGGCCACATGGAGTCTTGGGGACAGAGCAAGTTGATTGAAGCGGAAATGGACTCAGCTTTCAGCTGGTTTCATTCAATGGGAATGAATACGGTGAAAACAGGATATGTGGGACATCTTTTTGATGGTCAGGAGAATCCAAAGAGTCAATATGGCATACGTCATTACCGTAAGGTGATAGAAACGGCGGCCCGTCATCACATTATGATTAACAACCATGAGCCTGCGATGCCAACAGGTTTGCAGCGCACCTTTCCAAACTTGATGACCCAAGAGGGTGTGCGTGGACAAGAATACAATGCGTGGGACCGTCAGGGTGGAAACCCTCCGGAGCATACGTGTACTCTGCCTTTTACGCGTGGACTTGCAGGACCGATGGATTTTACGCCAGCTATCTTTAATTTCTCCGAAGTGGTAGAAGGCACTCATCCACATTCCACGATAGCCAAGCAATTAGCAGAATTTGTTGTGCTCTATAGTCCTCTGCAGATGGCGGCCGACGAAATAGAAAGCTACGAGGGACACCCGGGCTTGAGTTTCATTGAAAGTTGTCCCACTACATGGAGCAAAACGATTGTAGCTAACGGCGAGATTGGTCAGTATATCACGACCTGCCGCAAAGAAAGGGACGGCGACCGCTGGTTTATCGGCTCCATCACCAATGCTGATGCCCGCAAGCTGGATGTGCCACTCTCTTTTCTTGATAAGGACAAGACTTATGTGGCAATGATATACGAGGATGGGATAGATGCCGATTACGAGAGTAATCCATACGCTATGAATTTCAGGCAAATGGAGGTTAGTGCTGCGGATGTGCTGCATCTCAGCTTGGCCCGTAGCGGTGGAGCCGCAATAAGAATAGAAGTGAAGTGATAAACTTAACCTATATATCAAAACATTACAAATTACTAATTAAATGAGCATGGAAAGAACAAAAACGTTTTTGATTCGTGTGTGTATGCTTACAGCAGTCACACTATTTGCGCTTGACATGTCTGCACAGTCTATTCACGGAAATGTGAAGGATAATGTCGGTGAGCCTGCAATTGGTGCCACCGTACAAGTTGTAGGACAGACAACGGGCGCCGTTACCGACTTGGATGGGAATTTTTCCATTGACGCAAAAGCCGGCGAGACCTTGAGAATCTCCTATGTGGGATTTGACACTCAGGAAGTTTCGGCCCATGACGGAATGTCTGTAACGCTTAAGGAAAGTTCTTCTGAGTTGGAAGAAGTGGTCGTAGTAGGCTATGGCTCTTTGGCTAAGAAGGAAATTTCGAGTTCTATCGTTCAGATAGACAAATCGCAGTTTAACCAAGGTGCCGTTACCGACCCTATGGAGCTGGTGAGTGGTAAGATAGCCGGACTCAATGTCAATTCTACGGCTGACGCCAACCCTAACGCTCTCTCGTCTATTCAGGTGCGTGGAGCAGGGTCGCTGAAGGCCGGGAATGGTCCTCTGATCGTCATCGACGGTATCGCCGGCGGCGACTTGCGCAATATCTCCACGCAGGATGTAGAGTCTATCACTGTGTTGAAAGATGCAGGCTCGGCAGCCATCTATGGTACTCGTGGAGCCAACGGAGTCATCTTGATTACGACCAAACGCGGCTCCGGTGCGCAGGGAGTTGTTAATGTGACCTACGACAGTTGGGTTGCTGCAAACTTTGCAAAGGGCAAGCCCGACATTCTAAGTGCCGACGAATTTCGGCGCAGTTTACGAGGTAACGATTACGGTTATGATACCGATTGGTATGATGCCATCACGCGCAATGCCTCTTATAACATTAATCAATATCTTTCTATTGACGGTACCACCAAAAACGGTTTCTATGGCGCAAGTTTAAACTACAAAAAAGCCAATGGCTTGGATATTGCCAGTGGACGCGAAGAATTTGGCGGGCGTTTTGTAGTAGAACAGCGCGTTTTGGAGAATGCCTTGAAGTTCAACACTTCGTTGAGTCTTCGCAAGGTTCATGAGGATTATGGCAATGACGGTATGTTCGACACCGCACTCACCTTGAACCCTACACTTCCTATCTATGCTGCTGACGGAAGCTATTATCAGCCGACATCGCCAACGGGAGTGTATAATCCTGTCGGCGTGTTGAAAGAAAACAAGAGTAACGGTGACCGCATCTATTTGCTTGGTAATGCCGATGTACAGTGGACGATTCTCAACATGGATCATCATGCTCTGAACACATCTTTGAGTTATGCTTTGCAGTATAACGATTATAAGAACAACTACTATACGCCCATTGCTTCCAGCCAATCATATTGGGACGGATACAAGGGTGAAGCTACAATGAGGTATCAGAAGTGGTGGACCAATCGTGCGGAATGGCTTGTAAACTATACGTGGACGATTCCTAACCATCAGCTCAAGTTTGTCGGAGGATATTCGTGGGAGCGCAGCAGCTGGGAACAACAAGGCATGGGCAACCACAATTTCACCTACGACTCACCAAGCTATCAAGGTATTGGCAGCGGTACGGGACTGAAAGAAGGTACAGCTAATCTTTATGCAGGACGTTCCGAATCTACGCTTATAGGTTTCTTTGGTCGGTTGAACTACAACTGGGCCGATATGCTGTTTGCTTCGGTATCTATTCGACATGAAGGCTCTACGAAATTTGGCAAGGATAAAAAGTGGGGTAATTTTCCATCTGTATCATTGGCATGGGAAACAACCAAGACTCCGGGTCTTGAAAGTCTTTCCGAAACTTTCCAGAGCTTGAAGCCACGCGTATCGTATGGTGTTACGGGACGTTCAGACTTTGATGCCTATCAGTCTACTCCTACCTACTCGGCCAATGGTGCCTATCTGATGGATGGTCAATGGATAACGGGCTATGCTCCTTCTTCCAACACCAACTCCCTGTTGGGATGGGAAAAGAGCAAGGCTTTCAATATCGGTCTCGACTTTGAGGCTTTGAACAGCCGTCTGCGTGGTAGCATTGAGTATTTCGACCGTCGGTCTGAAGACTTGCTTTATACTTACACTGCTCCACAGCCTCCCTATGTGTGGGATAACATTCTTGTGAATGTGGGTACCACCAAGAATACCGGTGTTGAGGTTGCCATGAGCTACGATGTTTTTGCCAAGAAGGATTTTAAATGGACCACAGGCATCAATTGGTCGTATGGAACGACTAAATTCAGCAAGTTGTCCAACGATATTTACAAGGCTTCCTATATTGATCTCTATCAGAAGCCGGGTGTAGGTACCAATGAGTATTTCTTCCGTATTCAGGAAGGAGGAAAGGTGGGCCAATTCTGGGGCTACGAATATGCCGGCCATGATGACAACGGCAATATGCTTGTTTACAACAAGGATGGAGAAGCGGTGCAGACCACCAATGTAGACGCTTCAGACAAGCAATATATCGGCAATGGTGCACCTAATCATTTCTTATCGTGGAACAACTATTTCCAATATAAGAATTGGGACATGAGCTTCTTGTTCAAGGGAGCCTTTGGTTTCAAGGTGTTCAATATGCGTAAATATGGTATGGGATTGCAGCTTTGCGGAACAGATAATGTGCTTCGTAATGCCTATCTTGACGATAAAGACGTAAAGAGCGGTGGTGGTGTCATTTCTTCATACTTTTTGGAGAAGGCTGATTACATGAAGCTCGACAATGTAACACTTGGATACAACTTCGCACCGAAGAATCGCAAGTTGCTGGATAATATCCGGGTGTATGTTGCTGCAAAGAATCTGTTTACCATTACCGGTTATTCCGGCAACGATCCCTCTATTGTTAACCAGACTGGCATTACTCCCGGTGTTGATTCTAATAGTGCTTATCCCACTGCAACACAGGTTAGCCTTGGTGTAACACTCAGATTCCATTAATCCTAAACAATTAATTCTTACGACAATGATAAATCTTAAACAATATAGTTGGGCTGCCGCATTGGGGTTGGTTATGGGTTTTGCGTCCTGTACAGACCTTGATGAGAAGGTGTACGACCGAATCGATTCCTCTGCTTTCTATCAGAATGAGTCCAGCGTCAAGGGTGCCCTTGCAACCATATATAATCAGGCCGGTAACTGTTTTGCCGAGCGATTCTACTTTTTGCAGGAACTTCCTGCCGACCAGATTTCCTGGCGTGTGTGGAACGGAGGACAGTGGGGCTATGACGAAGGAGAGAAATATGTGCTCTCTACACAGACATGGACTTCTGAGTCCAAAATCATTAAGGATGCGTGGACTAATTGCTGGCCTATGGTAGGCTTGGCCAATAGCATCATCAACGACTTGGAAAAAATAGATCCTGCTTCGCTCAACATGACGGCCGATGGCTTTGAGGCCTACAAGGCAGAAGCCCGCACACTTCGAGCTTGGGCTTATTACAATATGTTTGAGGTGTGGGGTGGGGCTCTTCCTTTGAACATTTCTTCGGATTCGGATATTCCCGGAACTGCTGATGCCGACTGGAACACGAGTTGTAAAAAAATCTACGACTTCATTGCTACCGAACTCGACGAGAGCTGCAACGCTCTGCGCAAAGAGAGTGGAGATAACACCACACGCACACGAGTAAATCAGGGCATGAATCGTATGCTTAAGGCCCGTCTGCTTCTCAATGCTTCCGTATTTATTGGCGAAGATCGTTATGACGAGTGCGAAGCGTTGAGTAAGGAGATTATCAGCGGTAAGTATGGTACCTATCAGCTTTCCGATGACTATCGCACCATCTACGATGAGAATAACAACACTTGTCCGGAGGTCATCTTTGCCTTTGCTTGCGAAGACGGACAGGGCGCTACCAATGCATGGACCAATATGCGCAATATGACCATGCTGGCCTATAACTATGATTCTTATTTCAAAGTAGATCAGTTCTCCGGTATCGGATCGTGGAACTGTTGTATAGTTGCCCCATCGCGTGACAATTCCGGCACTCCTTTGGCAACGGGTGGTACCGACACCGGTGGCAAGAGCTTCATCTTGGATTATGGTGACAAACTTGGTGGTGTATGGGACCGTTTGAACAATCGTGACGTGCGCAAAGCCAATTTTGTGTATAATTCTTCTACCGGAAAATGGAAAGGCAACTTCCTTCGTGGAGCCATTAAGGCTAACTATGGCACCGGTGCGCCGCTGAAGGCCGATGCCGACCGTGACGGTCAGGACCTTGTATATGTAGACCAGCTCGGAACTTTCCAAAATCTCGGACGCAATCTTGAAACCGTGATGTCGCCCCGTTGGGGAGAGACAAACTCAGGCATCCGTCTTGTAAAATATCCTATCTATAACAACGGGGATAAATGTTCCTTCAAGGATATAGACGAGGTAGAATTCCGCTTGGCAGAGGCTTATTACAATGTGGCCGAGTGTGAGATGCGTAAAGGTAATGCCAACGAGGCTAAGAAATATGTGGATCAGGTGCGCAAACGTTATTTCTCTTCCAGCGACTGGAGCATTGTGAAGGACCAACATTCGCCCGGTTTCGATAGCTACGACAGTGATTGGATGCTTTCAGAATGGGGCTTGGAGTTCCTTGGTGAAGGCCGTCGTCGCCGCACAGACCTGCGTCGTTTCAACAAGTTCACGCAGGGACAGTGGTGGTTCTTTGGTCGTGCTACCGAAGAAGGAGTAGACTTGCCGGCTAAGCGCAACACCAAATATGAATGGTATCCGTTGCCCGAATCGGCCCTGTCGGTCAATCCGGGACTTATTCAGAATCCTAATTATACAACCAAATAAATCGAATTCCTATGAATAGAAATATAATCAGGCTTGCAGCTCTCCTTCTTCCGTTGCTTGGCATGGTCAGTAGCTGTAGCGACAAGGAGGATATAGTCTTCGACCACGAGCAAGCCGCTTTTGAAACTAAGGCTGACGCGATATTGATGGAGGCTATTATGCCTGCGTCTACAACCGCAGAAGAGGATGTCTATATTGTCGGAGCATTCAATGGACTTGACGATAAGAGTGTGATTGGCAATGAGAAGTATAAACTCACTCCATCTGAAATCATTGCCGAAAAGCGTGGTATCTACCTCAACCCTCACGATTTTGTGAATGGCAAAACCCTTGCAGACGGTTATCATTTCGTTTCGTCGGCACAGCGCAATGAGGTTTCGGCTCTTGGTGATACCATTATTCGTACTGAAAACCCGGCTGTGGGCACACGTACCAATGTATATATCACCAAATGGGCGGCCTATTTCGACCCGGCTCCGGAAGAAGTGACTCACGACGGTTTCGTGGTTTATGTGGACAACCAGACCACTTGGGATGCACTCACGCTCTATATGTGGGGTGATACCAACGATTTGAACGGCGGATGGCCGGGCATGGCACCTACGGGGACTGTGGTTGTCGACGGCACCACTTACACCTATTTTGACATGGGTGAGGCCAATGCGGGACTTGCTGAAAACCTTATCTTCAACAACAATGGTGGTGGCCTACAACTTCCCGATTTCGCTTATACCATCGACCATGATGTGTATCTGCGCATCACCGACACCGGTGTGGAGGAACTCAATGCAGGACCCAAGCACGACGGTTTCGTGGTTTATGTGGACAACCAGACCACTTGGGATGCACTCACGCTCTATATGTGGGGTGATGTCAACGACTTGAACGGTGGATGGCCGGGTATGGCTCCTACGGGCACACAGACCATCAAGGGTGTCACTTATACCTACTTCGATATGGGCGAAGCCAATACGGGGTTGAAAGAAAACCTTATCTTCAACAACAACAATGGTGGATCGCAACTTTCCGATTTTGCCTATACCATCGATCATGATGTGTATCTACGCATCACCGATTCCGGAGTAGAGGAAATAGGTGGAAGCTCTGAAGAGAAACCGGCTGATCCTGCCGCAGAGACTTTCAGGCTTTTCGTAGACAACCAAACCGGATGGGAAAACTCCGCGATGTATGTATGGGGCGACACCGAACTGTTTGGAGGATGGCCCGGTGCGGCTGCATCTTCAACTCAGGAGATAGACGGTGTGACCTATCAGGTATGGGAAATTGGTAAAGACGGAGCAACTTATCATCCCATTCTCAACAACAACGGAGGAGGAGAGCAGTTTGACTGTCCAGATGCCTTGACCGCAACCCAAGATTATTATTACAAGGTGACCGATGCTGGCTGGACAAAGATCACGCCTGCGAGTGCCAAGCGAAATCGTTGATTCTCACTTAAGAAGCAAGTGATAGTTAGTCGACCCTCAAAAAGGCGACATCGCATTTTTCATATAGACCTGCGGGA
>CALKIW010000004.1 GCA_937995875.1 uncultured Bacteroidales bacterium
CAGCCTTCAAAGGCTGAAACGAAATACCGTCGGGACTTGGGCAAGACAGAGGGGGAAATCAGATATGAGGAAGATTATATCGGCTTCCGCAACAATGAAGTTGAGCTGGATAGAAGCCAACTGCTGGACAATATCCATCGCATACAAAGATTAGGCAACATACCCCTTAGCAACACTTTGGTAGCAACCCATGGACTTGGTGCTTGCTCACTCGACATAGAGATGGAAACGGGAACGGGAAAGACTTACGTTTACATCAAGACCATGTTTGAGCTGAACAAACGCTATGGGTGGACCAAATTTGTTGTTGTGGTGCCCAGTATCGCTATTCGTGAAGGTGTGGCTAAGAGTTTTGCCATGCTCGAAGACCATTTCATGGAGCAATATGGCAAAAAGGCTCGCTATTTCATCTACGACAGTAGTAATCTGCAAAAGATAGACAGCTACAGCAGCGACGCCGGCATCAACGTGATGATTATCAACACGCAAGCCTTCAATACATCTTTGAGGGAGGGCGCGAGAAACAAAGAGGCTCGTATCATCTATAGTCTAAGGGACGATTTCAATACACGCCGCCCGATTGACGTGATTGCAGCCAATCGCCCCATTATTATCATGGACGAGCCTCAAAAAATGGGAGGTGCTGCCACACAAAAGGCACTGCGCAACTTCCATCCGCTCTTTGTGCTCAACTACTCGGCTACACATAAGACCTCGCATAACTGTATTTATGCCCTGGACGCTCTGGACGCTTACCGACAAAAACTGGTGAAGAAGATTCAGGTGAAGGGTGTTACGCTGCAAAATTTGCAAGGCACCTCATGCTATATTTACTTTGATAGTATCATGCTTTCAAAAAACCATGCGCCAAAGGTGAAACTTGAAATCGACGTGAAAGGTAAATCGGGAATACACAGGCGCACATTGCTCTTTAAACAGTATGACAACCTTTACGCTTCTTCCAAGGGTCTGGAGGAATATCGCAACTTTGTGATTACAGACATTATTCCAGAGCAAAACACGGTGATTTTTCAGAACGGAGACCATTTGCGTAAAGGCGATGTAATGGGCGACGTGAGTGAGGAGACCCTCCAGCGAGTGCAGATACGTGAAACGATTAAGTCGCATTTTGCTAAAGAAGAAATGCTTTTCCGTCAGGACATTAAGACATTGTCGCTGTTCTTTATTGACGAGGTGAGCAACTATAAGACTTACGATGAAGAAGGTAACACTGTGCCACAAAGGCTTTGGAACGTGTTTGAAGAGGAATATACAAACTTCTTGAATGAATATCTATCCTTTTTCGATGATGATTACCAGAAATATTTGCGCAGGTTCTCGGCAAAGCAAGTACACAATGGTTATTTCTCTGTAGATAAGAAAGGACATAGCATCAACTCCAAGCCGAAACGTGGGGAAGACTATTCGAGTGACATATCCGCCTACGACCTTATCTTGAAGAACAAGGAAAGGCTGTTGTCATTTGACGAGCCCACACGGTTTATCTTCTCTCACTCGGCATTGAGTGAGGGTTGGGATAATCCTAATGTATTTCAGATCTGCACACTTCGACATACACAGAGCGGCATTCGCAAACGACAAGAAGTGGGTCGTGGACTTCGCATCTGTGTGGACCAGAAGGGTAACCGCATGGATTATGAACGTCTGGGCGATGCAGTGCATGAAATCAACAAACTCACCGTTATCGCCAACGAGAATTATGAGCAGTTTGTAGAGGCACTACAGAAAGAAACCAAAGAGGCACTGCGTGAACGTCCTACAAAGGCAACAGCAGAATACTTTGCGCAGTTCACTGTTACTGTGGCTGGTGAGAAACATCAAATCACAACGCAAGAAGCTGCAAGCATCGTGGCTTATCTGTTTGACAATGACTATGTAGATGAGCAGAGCAATATCACGCCGGAATATCATCAAGCATTGGCCAATGGAGCACTGGAGCCGGTAAGCAAGAAGTTGCGTCCGATGGAGGCAGATATTCACAAGCTCATCCAAGGCATCTTTGATCCTTCGGCTCTTGACGGCATGGTTGAAGACGGCAATGAGTCGGCAGAGGTAGAAAACAGCAAACTGAATGATAATGCAAGCAAGGAGGAGTTTAAGGCTCTGTGGAATGAGATCAATCACCGATACGTTTATACTGTTCATTATGACAGTGAGGAGCTGATTACGAATGCCATTAAAGCCATTGATGGGGAGCTGACCGTAACCAGACTCCGCTATATTGTAACTACCGGCGAACAGAGTGATGACGAATTGGATTTCAACGGAGTGAGAGAGTCAGAGCGTAATTCGCTCACTGATATAAGTACTTCTACAGTGGAGTATGACCTGGTGGGTGAAATTGCACGTGGTGCTACCCTCACACGCCACACAGCAGTACGTATTCTGAAAGGTATTCAACCAGTGAAGCAGATGATGTTCAGAAATAATCCCGAAGAGTTTATCCGCCATGTCATTCGTATCATTAAGGAGCAAAAGGCTACTATGATTATTGAAGATATTTCCTACAGCCGTACAGAGAACACTTTCGATTCGAATATTTTCACAGCAAATAAGCATAGGGAGGCAATAGACAAGGTTTACAAGGCCAAGAAGTGTATTCTTGACTACGTGTTTTGTGACTCTGACGGTGAAAGGAACTTTGCCCAAAATTTGGATGAGGCCAAAGAAGTGTGCGTATATGCCAAACTTCCGCGCACCTTCAAAATACCTACCCCCGTAGGGCATTATGCCCCCGACTGGGCGATAGCTTTTTATGATGGGATGGGCGTTAAACATATATATTTCATTGCTGAAACAAAGGGAGCGATGGGTTCGATGAGCATATCGCCAATAGAAAACTCCAAGATTGAGTGTGCAAGGAAGCTCTATAACATTATCAAGGTCTCTGACGTTCGTTATGAACAGGTTACTGATTACGACAAACTTCTCGATGTCATCAATGAAATAAGCTAAGGGCACGTATTATCCCAAGCGGTAGACATCGGTTTTAACCAAGCTTCCACCGTTTTTTCATCACCCATCCAACATGGGTCGCTATAAGTCTTACGGCTTCGGTTATGTGAACAATGCAGGCTACTGCCTGCCCGTTTTGCACAACTGTTGCATACATACGGTTATTTTTAGCAAATACGCCGACACTTTGAATACTTTTTAGTAACTTTGCACGTTAGAAAAAATATATTCGAACAGATTTAAGATGAACATTTTAGAACTGAGTGAGCAGGAAATTGGCCGTCGCCAAAGCCTGCAAGAACTAAAAAACATGGGGATTGACCCATATCCTGCCGAAGAATTTCCGACCAACGCATTCTCCGCAGATATCGTGAACGAATTTAAAGACGGCGAAGAACGCGAAGTTGTGATAGCCGGTCGCATGATGTCTCGTCGTGTGATGGGTAAGGCCAGTTTTATGGAATTGCAAGATAGCAAAGGTCGAATCCAAGTTTATGTGACGCGTGACGACATCTGTCCGGGAGAGGACAAGGATCTATACAACAAGGTATTCAAGAAGCTTCTCGACATTGGCGACTTTGTCGGTATCAAGGGATTTGTGTTCCGTACACAAACCGGCGAGGTCTCTGTGCACGCCAGAGCAATCAAAGTTTTGAGCAAGAGCCTGAAACCTCTGCCCATCGTGAAATACAAAGACGGCGTGGCCTACGACAAGTTTGACGACCCGGAGTTGCGCGCCCGCCAACGTTATGTGGACCTCGTGGTGAATGATGGCGTGAAAGAAACGTTCCTGAAGCGCGCCACCGTACTGCGTACCATGCGCAACTTCTTTGATGAGGCTGGCTACACTGAGGTGGAAACCCCTATACTGCAAAGCATTGCAGGCGGTGCCAGTGCGCGCCCGTTCATCACTCACTTCAATGCGCTCAACATTGATATGTATATGCGCATCGCCACGGAACTTTATCTGAAACGACTCATCGTAGGCGGTTTTGAGGGGGTGTATGAGATTGGGAAGAACTTCCGTAACGAGGGCATGGATAAATTCCACAACCCTGAATTCACCTGTATGGAACTGTATGTTCAATACAAGGACTACAACTGGATGATGAGTTTCACCGAGCGTCTGCTCGAAACAATATGTGTGGCTGTGAACGGCACCACTGAGGTGAAAAACGGAGAGCATGTTATTTCGTTCAAGGCTCCGTATCGCCGTCTGCCCATTCTTGACGCCATCAAGGAAAAAACGGGATTCGACCTCTCTGACAAGACGGAGGAAGAAATCTATAAAATTGCCAAGGACGAATTGAAACTCGAATCGGTGGACGAGACCTTTGGCAAGGGCAAGCTCATTGACGAAATATTCGGCGAATTCTGCGAGGGAACGTTTATTCAGCCCACGTTTATCATCGACTATCCCGTTGAGATGTCTCCGCTAACCAAGATGCACCGCTCCAAGCCCGGCCTGACCGAACGCTTCGAGCTCATGGTGAATGGAAAGGAAGTGGCTAACGCATATTCCGAGCTGAACGACCCATTGGATCAGGAGCAACGCTTCATCGACCAAATGAAACTGGCCGACAAGGGCGACGACGAGGCTATGATTATTGACAAGGACTTCCTGCGTGCGCTGCAATACGGAATGCCGCCAACGTCGGGTATCGGTATCGGCATTGACCGACTGGTTATGCTGATGACGGGGCAACCCAACATTCAGGAAGTGATGCCCTTCCCGCAACTCAAACCTGAGAAGAAAATACCGCAGAACAGTATCAAGGAATGGGCAGAGCTTGGCGTACCGGAGGACTGGGTGTATGTTCTGCGCAAAGCCGGATTCAATCTCATATCCGACATCAAGGACGAAAAGGCGCAAGGACTGCAACAGAAACTTGGCGAGATTGTCAAAAAATACAAGTTAGGCTATACCAAGCCCACCGTAGACGAGTTCCAGTCGTGGATTGACAAGGCACGACAAGAATAAAAACGGAACAACTATGTTCAATATCGGTAAGATAGCAATTATAGGAGGCGGGTCGTGGGCCACGGCCATTGCCAAGATAGTGGTGAATCGTACGCACCACATCGGTTGGTATATGCGCCGCGATGACCGCATCGAGGACTTCAAACGACTTGGACACAACCCGGCCTATCTTACTTCGGCACACTTCGATGTGGACGAAATTTTCTTTTCGTCCAACATCAACAAGATTGCGAGTGCATACGACACTTTGGTGTTCGTGACGCCATCGCCATACATCAAAAATCATCTCAAGAAGCTCAAAATAAGTATTCGAGACAAGTTTATCATCACTGCCATCAAGGGAATCGTGCCTGAAGACAACCTGATTTGCTCGGAATATTTCCACGAGGTCTTTGACGTTCCCTATGAAAACCTATCGTGTATCGGTGGCCCCTCACATGCTGAGGAAGTGGCGTTAGACCGTCTGAGTTACCTCACTGTAGCCTGCAAAGACTTGGTGAAGGCCAAAGCTTTTACAGATGTTTTGGACTCTGATGTTATCAAAACGAAAATCTCGACCGATGTAGTCGGCATTGAATACGCCTCTGTCCTGAAGAATGTCTACGCTATTGCGGCCGGAATCTGCAACGGATTGAAATATGGCGACAACTTCCAAGCCGTTCTCATGAGCAACGCCGTGCAGGAAACCAGTCGTTTCCTCAATGCCATTCATCCTTTAGAAAGACAAATCATTGACAGCGTTTATCTCGGAGACCTGCTTGTAACAGGCTATTCCAACTTCTCACGAAACCGGACTTTCGGCACCATGATAGGCAAAGGGTACAGCGTGAAGACCGCACAAATAGAGATGGAAATGATTGCAGAGGGGTACTATGGCACCAAATGTATGAAAGAAATCAACCATCATCTACATGTTAATATGCCTATACTTGATGCCGTTTACAATATATTGTACGAACGCATCAACCCACAGCGGGAGATTAAGCTCCTGACCGACTCGTTCAGATAATCGTGTTGGTTGAAGAAATTGGAAGAAATGAGGGGAGCTAAGGAAGTAGAGGGAGTGAGCAAGTATGCAGATACCATATCATTCCAGTTCAAAGCCTTAGGCAATATCAACGAAACGGCACAGCAAGTATTTGATGAAAACATAGCAAAACGAGCAGACTTCTCAATGCTTATTACAAAGGAATAATTAACAACAATTTTAAATAAGTGAGAAGAAGGATAACGGCCAAGCACGAAAGGAACAGACTAAGGTCTCTAACTCCTTTAACTTTTCCCAACTCCTTCAACTCTTAATGAGAACAATGGAAAATATCAAATTAGACATTACAAAAGCCGAACAGTTCCTCAAGGCAGGAGCCGTGGCAGGTTTTGAATCAAAAGCTAAAGCCGCTCAAAAGGCTTTGGAGGACGGAACGTGCGAAGGCAACGATTTTCTCGGTTGGCTTCATCTCCCGACAGAAACCACAGAAGAATTTCTCAACGAAGTGCAGACTGTAGCAAACACTCTGCGCGAGAAGTGCGAAGTAGTGGTTGTGGCCGGTATCGGAGGTTCATATCTCGGTGCACGTGCCGTAATCGAGGCATTGAGCAACAGCTTTGCATGGCTCGTGAACGATAAGAAGAATCCCACCATTCTCTTTGCAGGCAACAATATTGGTGAGGATTATCTCTACGAATTGACCGAATACCTCAAAGGAAAGAAGTTTGGTGTCATCAACATCTCTAAGTCGGGCACCACAACCGAGACCGCACTGGCCTTCCGTTTACTGAAGAAACAATGTGAGAATCAACGTGGCAAGGCAGAAGCAAAAGACGTTATCGTAGCCATCACCGACGCCAAGAAGGGTGCTGCCCGCACCTGCGCAGACAAAGAAGGCTATAAGAGTTTTGTTATCCCCGACAACGTAGGCGGTCGTTTCTCCGTTCTCACCCCGGTAGGATTGTTGCCTATTGCCATTGCCGGCTTCGACATCAAGGCGCTCATCAAGGGTGCTCAGGACATGGAGAAAGCTACTGGTAAAGATGTGGCTTTCGCCGACAACATTGCCGCTCAATATGCCGCAACCCGTCAGGCACTGTACACACAGGCCGGTAAAAAGATAGAGATTATCGCCAATTTCCAACCTAAACTGCACTTCATGGCAGAATGGTGGAAGCAGCTCTATGGCGAGAGTGAGGGAAAAGACAACAAGGGAATCTTCCCCGCTGCATGCGATTTCACCACCGACCTCCACTCTATGGGTCAGTGGATTCAAGATGGTGAGCGTTCCATTTTTGAGACCGTACTCTCCGTAGAAACCGCCAATCACCGCTTAGATTTCCCCTCTGACGAGGAGAATCTCGATGGACTGAATTTCCTCGCCGGCAAGCGTGTAGACGAAGTAAACAAGATGGCCGAGCTCGGAACAAGGCTGGCTCACGTTGATGGCGGTGTGCCCAATATCCGCATCAGCATTCCTCAGCTCAACGAATACTACATAGGACAGCTCATCTACTTCTTCGAGGTGGCCTGTGGTATCAGCGGACTGCTGGAGGAGGTAAACCCATTCAACCAGCCCGGTGTTGAGGCCTACAAGAAAAATATGTTTGCCCTACTCAACAAGCCCGGTTATGAGGCAGAGAGCAAAGCCATTCAGGAAAGACTGACCAAGTAAATACGCATCATCGACCCATCATGACGTGGGCAGAATGATGACTTTATCAACAACAACTGTGGGTGTAGTTTCGATTACACCCACATATTTTATGATACATGAGCAAGATTACAGACGCCGTCAAGGCATACAACAAGACGTGGAACAATAATAACGCCACACACACAGTAAGACAAGACAAGCGCTTCGCCCCTCGTGCCGTGCTGTTTGACATGGACGGAGTGATTTACAACTCCATGCCTCATCATGCCATAGCTTGGCAGGAATCGATGGCCCAATTCGGTATCGAAATGACTGCTGCCGATGCCTATGCCACTGAGGGCGCACGCGGAATCGACACGATATGCCAATTTGTGAAACAGCAGAAAGACAAGGAGATTTCGCTTGAAGAAGCCCAAAAGATGTATGACGTGAAGACCGAAATATTCCATAGTATGGGCGACGCGCCCATCTTTGACGGTGTAATGGAGCTCATGCAGAAAATCAAAGACGCCGGCTTACGCATCGGCATTGTCACCGGATCGGGGCAACGCCCACTCATCCAGCGTCTCGCCGATGATTTCCGGACGTTTCTCAGCGAGAGTGACATCGTTAGCGCATACGACGTGAAACGTGGCAAGCCCAATCCAGACCCTTATCTCATGGGACTGCAGAAAGCCGGGAACTTGCAGCCCTGGCAGGGAATCGTGGTGGAAAACGCACCATTGGGCGTACGCGCAGGGGTGGCGGCACAAATTCTTACGGTGGCCATCAACAGCGGTCCCCTGCCCGATCAGACCTTGCTCGATGAAGGAGCCAACCTGCTCTATCATCGTATCGTGGATTTTTCCAACGACTGGGAGGTATTGCTCGCAAATCTTTAGCCTCCCTCACTCTGTTCTTACCCTATCCTCTCCGCCACCTTCCAACTTGAGTACTAATAATTTAAAAGTAGTTAATCAAAATTCAAACTAACCACATAAAGTGTTATATTTGCAGTAAACTATGAGGTTAGCATCTCTTTTAATCCTCCTCTTGGCATCCTTTCATGCCACTGCTCAAGAGCCCGAAAAGCCTTTGAGGAAATTTGTTGTGGCCGACATAGAAACCAGAGTCCCCATCCGAGACGTTATCGTGATAACGGAAACCGGTTATCAGGACACCACCAACTATCGTGGCATCTGCCATATTCCCCAAACCTTCGACACGCTTACGGTTTATAAGACCAACTACCTGACAGAAAAGCTCCTGCACAAGGAAGTAAAAGACTCCACTTTCCTCATACCCAACAGCAAGCGCATCAGTGAGGTAACCGTATGGGGAAAGGATCGCACCACGCTACTACAAGAAAAAGTAGACAAATGGAGCCGGCAAAATGGACAACTGCCTGACCCGAGTAAGCCGGCAGCCACCATAGGTCTTGACTTTGCCAAAATGCTTGACAAGCGCTATCGCAAAGACCAGAAAACCCTGCGAAAAAATCGTAAACTGTTCAAAGAAATGGACACATACGACGATGATCCCATTGTGAATGCCTACAAAAAGGAAATGGAAAAACGGCGTTTAGCAGCTGAACAAGCTAAGAAAATAGAAGAACAGAAAGCAAAACTAAAACAAGACGGACAACAAACGATTGAAGAAAAGAAACGGCTGACAGAAAAAACCAAGAACAAAATAGAAGAATAAAACATACGAAATACGCCCGAAACACATTCACAATGCAATGTTTCGGGCGCATTTTCGTATTGATATTCGGCATTGTTAAATCACCACCGCCGTACCGCTGGCCGTCACCATCAGCATCGAGTTGCCGGATCCGATGGTTTCATAATCGAGGTCTATGCCCACAATGGCATTAGCCCCAAGCTCTCGAGCACGTTCCATCATTTCGGCAATCGACGTATCTTTAGCCTTGCGCAGCACCCTCTCATAGGATCCGCTGCGCCCGCCGAAGAAATCACGGATGCCGGCGAAGATATCCTTAAAAACGTTGGCACCAACAATTGTCTCGCCGGTGACGATGCCTTTGTACTCCAAAATGGGATGCCCCTCTATCAGAGAAGTCGTTGTTAAAATCATTTCCATAATATTTATTGAGTTTGATGTGAACATAATGTGAGCAAAACGACATCCGATTGATGCCTGTAAGTCTGACGAGTCTCTACAACGTTATCTCCCCCGACCCATAACAGCGATGGTGATGCTCGTCGTAGACCACACAGAATTGTCCTGGAGCCACCCCATGTATTCTGTCTAAAGAGTGCACAATGGCCGTCCCGTCTTGCTCTCCCAACTTCCCCGATGTATGCGGAGTCGGCAACTCCAAATAGCCGGGATGGTATTCGGGCGTATGGCGAATCTTAAACGTGATGGGGACACAGTGCTCCGGTATTTGCGTTTGGTCCCAGCCACTGGAGTTGCGGGAGACCATTGGTGTCTCAGTGAGCCAGTGCAAATCATGTATCTTAAAGTCTTTCTTGTACGCAGTCTCAGGGTCGTAGCCATGACTCACATACAAAATGTTATGTTCCACGTCCTTCTTGATGACAAACCAGGGACCTCCGCTCAGGCCAAG
>CALKIW010000005.1 GCA_937995875.1 uncultured Bacteroidales bacterium
ATGCTAAAAAGATGAGTGGGAAGTAATAATAAAGAATATAGAAAAATGGAGAAGTGGCGCCAAAGGCACAGTTGGACTTTACAATCGACACGCTTCTCCTTTCCAAAGGGCAACAGGGATAGTCTGAGGAAATGCAGACTGCTGCGAGATTAAGCCGGTATTAGGAAGTTGATGACCTCTTGTTCTACACTGATGGTGAATGATCCTATTGGCGTTCGCATCAGTCGGCCATCAATGCCAACAAGAGCATTCCCCGTCTTTTCAACTCTAACCTTTTTCGTCCGATAAGGGTGTACACTGTGGTGATTGAGGATTTTTCCTCTCAGAAACAAATAAATGCCCTCGGCAACCTGGGCTATTTGTGAGTGATAAACCACAGAAACATCGAGCAGTCCATTATAGGGAACAGCGTTTGGTGTTTGTCCGTACCCAAGAGCGTTGCCGACACATATCGTCATAACCCGTCGATCGATGGTATCAGCGTTGATCTTGATTTTCATCTTGTAGTCCATACGCTGGAGGGTAAGCAAGATAAAGGAAAAGATAAATGAGAGTGTTCGACTGACGAGGAGGTGTCGTGTCTGGCGTCGGAGATTCATGATGGAAGCAATAAACCCCACATTGACACAGTTAAGGAAATATCGACGACAGGCTGCTCCTTCTTTGTTGGTGTAACGCATACAGCCTAAGTCTATCTTGCGCACACGACGTTTCTTGAGCCATTTGATGGTTTGTGCGTAATTGTCTTCGTCAAATTCCCAGAAGTGAGCAAAGTCGTTCATGACACCGTTGGGGATAATTCCCAACACGATGTTGTCGCGAACATCCTTCTCTACCTGCATCAGGCAGTTCACTGTATCGTTGAGAGCCGAGTCGCCACCCACAATCACGATGGTGCGGTAGCCGTTGTTGATAAACATTTTAACCAGTCGTTCTACGCTCCCTCGATTTTCACTTTGCACGTGATCATAGACGATGCCGTTTTTCTTGAGACATTGTTGTATCTTGTCCCATCTGCGCTTGGATGACCCAAGAAGGCCCGACTTAGGACAATAGATAATTCCCCAGCGATTTTCTTCCATCATATCATTCGTTTTATTTCATTTATTTTCTGTATCATTGACAGTTTCGCATCCAGCCAATGAATAGTAGTGCCACGACGTTCCATTCCTCGAAACCAGGTCATTTGGCGCTTAGCAAACTGATGAATGGCAATTTCCAGTTGGCGAAACATTTCTTCGTAAGACAGTTTGCCAATGACATATTCTGTGACGTATTTATATTCCAGCCCATAATATATAAGATCTTCAGCAGGGATTCCTCTGTCGAGCAGACTGCGAATCTCATCAACCATATCACCTTCCAAACGCTGTTTCAGTCGTTTGGTAATCTTTTGACGACGCTCTTCCCGGTCAATATTGATCCCCACAACTATGGAATGTATGGCCGGCAATTCCCGTTTTTCGGTTGCATGATCCAAATTATAGGTCTCTATTTCTATGGCTCTGATGGCTCGTTGATGGGAGTCTATATCAGTGGTGTTGTGCATTTTAGAGCCGCTTTTCTGCTTCAGGTCCGTAAGAATCTGTGTGAGTTGTTCTATTGTTTTTCCCTGCATTTCTGCTCTCAATGCTGAGTTTTGTGGCACGGTAGATAGCGCATAACCTTTCAATACAGCCTCAATATACAATCCTGTTCCTCCGCAGAGAATGGGTTGTTTCCCTCTGGTTACAATGTCTTGGTAGGCTTTGTGGAAATCTTGCTGGTAGCGGTAAAGGTTATATTTGCTGCCCGGCTCTGCGATGTCAATGAGATGATAGGGTATTTGCTGCCCATTGATCACATAATCCTCCAGATCTTTCCCTGTGCCAATGTCCATGCCACGATACACTTGACGGCTGTCTGCACTGATGATTTCGGCATTCAGCTCTGCCGCCAGCTCTGCCGCCAGCTCTGTTTTTCCA
This sequence comes from uncultured Bacteroidales bacterium, assembly GCA_937995875.1. GTDB lineage: Bacteria > Bacteroidota > Bacteroidia > Bacteroidales > Bacteroidaceae > Prevotella. The sequence goes on from CALKIW010000005.1 coordinate 1,965, forward strand.
CAGGCTGTGGGACCGAGAATGGTGATCAGAGGGTAGGATGTAGTACCCATGTTGTTCCCAACATTTTCTTCAGAGGGGCGTTGCTTTACCATGTTATTTATTGTTTACACGGCAAATATAGGGATATTTTATTAGAATAACAAAAAAGAAAATTGATAATCCAATTAAAATATTAACTTTCTGCTTGTCGGATTCTCTGCGTTTTGCAGATGCTTCTTCCGTTCTATGCTTATTACCGGGAACATATAAAAGCCGCCCGACACGTCTGCGTCGGGCGGCTATATGTTGGAACTTTGTCCAATCAGATGTTTACTTCAGCAGTATTAATTCAGTCCGGCAAGATACTTGATAGTACGAACCATCTGAGAAACATAAGAGTTCTCGTTGTCATACCAAGAAACAACCTGTACTTCATAGTGGTTGTCATCAAGCTTCAAAACCATAGTCTGAGTAGCGTCGAAGAGAGAACCGAACTTCATTCCGATAACATCAGAAGAAACAATCTCCTCTTCAGTATAGCCATAGCTTTCGTTAGCAGCAGCCTTCATTGCCTCGTTAACTTTCTCTACGGTTACGTCCTTACCCTCAACAACAGCATAGAGAAGCGTTGTAGAGCCTGTTGGAACAGGAACACGCTGGGCAGCACCGATCAATTTGCCGTTCAGTTCAGGAAGAACAAGGCCGATAGCCTTAGCAGCACCTGAAGAAGCAGGAGTAATATTGCAAGCACCTGCACGTGAACGACGAAGGTTACCCTTGCGCTGAGGACCGTCGAGAATCATCTGGTCGCCGGTGTAAGCGTGAATGGTCTGCATGATACCGGTCTGGATTGGGAATGCATTGTTCAAAGCTGCAGCCATAGGAGCCAGACAGTTTGTTGTGCAAGAAGCAGCTGATATTACAGTGTCCTCAGGAGTCAGCGACTTATGGTTCGTGTTGTAAACGATGGTGGGAAGGTCGTTGCCTGCAGGAGCAGAGATAACTACCTTCTTGGCACCAGCCTGAATGTGTGCGGAAGCCTTTTCTTTTGAAGTGTAGAAACCTGTGCACTCAAGTACCACGTCTACATTCAGCTCACCCCAGGGAAGCTCTGCTGCATTTGGTTTAGCATAGATGGTAATCTCCTTGCCGTCAACGATGATAGAGTTGTCGGTTGCTTCTACCGTATGCTTGCCTTCGCCAAATTTACCTGCGAAACCACCCTGAGCAGTGTCATACTTAAGAAGGTGGGCGAGCATTTTGGGGCTGGTCAAGTCGTTGATAGCAACAACCTCATAACCCTCAGCTTCAAACATCTGGCGGAATGCGAGACGGCCGATACGACCGAATCCGTTAATAGCTACTTTTGTCATTTTTACTTTTAAATTTATAAAGGTTTAAAAAAAATGTTTATCCTGTTACAAAGAAATATTTTCCCTCGTACTTTTGCAAAGTTACAAATTATTTTCTAAATTTGCAGACGTGTGAAGTATTAAATATACTAAAAACGAGCAGATTATAGGCTCAGTTCCGAAAAATAATTCATAAAGGGTGTCGAGTGTAAACTCCGTATGCCAAAACAGTTATTTTTACTGCAGACAATACTATTTTTAATCATAGATAAAATTATTTTTAATCATAAACAAACATGGGATTTATTAAAGAATTTAGGGAATTTGCCATGAAGGGCAATGTTATGGACATGGCTGTCGGTGTAATTATCGGTGGAGCCTTTGGCAAAATTGTTTCCTCGCTGGTAGACAATATTCTTATGCCTGCCATTAGTATTTTCACGGTCGGACTGGATTTTTCAACTTTGTCAGTCAAGGTTAAAGATGCTACTATCAATTACGGGATGTTTATTCAGAATGTTATAGACTTCCTGATCATAGCGTTCTGTATTTTCCTTATGATTAAGGGAATGAACAAACTTAACAAGAAGAAGGAAGAAGAACCAGCCCCTGCTGCTCCGGAGCCTTCTTCAGAAGAAAAGCTTCTGACAGAAATCAGAGACCTGATGAAGAATAAATAATCTGTAAATAGAATCCCCTCCCGGAACATACAACGTTCGGGAGGGGACTCCATATATAGATAAGGTTAGGGCGAACTTTTTTCTCCTCATCATTTATATGCTTTTATATAGATCTCGCCAAAATCTGCTTTTTATTGGCGTAGGTGTTTTGTTGTCTATATAAATTCTCTCCTTACATGGTTTTGATACAACGTTAAAGCTTGCCGGCATGAGTATTTATAATGCCAAAGTAGATGTCGCTTTCAATGCTGCAAGTGTGAATACGGGTATAGAAAGCTGAGAAGATTAATTGCTCACGGCTGGTCAGTCAGTCGTTCAGTCGTCTTTTTCTTATTCTACCATGCCCAGTTCTATATCTTTATTGCCATTGAGGAAGTCGGTCGATGTCATGCGTTTTCTGCCGGCCTGTTGCAAATCTTTGATTTCCAACCACTCATCTTGACAGGCAATGTACAGACTGTTTTTGGCAGTCAGGATTGTTCCCGGTATGTTTCCCTCACACGACTCGTGGGTTTTCTTGGTGTTATACACTTTGAGTGTTGTGGGATTCTTGTCGTCAAAGTTGAGATTGGTCCATGCTACAGGATAGGGCGACAGGCCACGAATAAAGTCGTAGACATTCTTGGCGGACAGATTCCAGTTAATCCGACGTGTTTCTTTAAAGATTTTTGGGGCGGAGTGAAGTGTTGTGGCATCGGTTGCCAACTCTGCCTGGTCGGTAGACGGTATGTCTCCGTTGTTGGCGATAACCAAGTTGAGGGTTTCCACGGCAATGTCGGCTCCCAGATTCATGAGCCCGTCATACACATATTCCACATCAGCATCTTCGGGTATCGGAAAGCGTTTCTGAAGAATAATCCGTCCGGTATCAATGTTTTTGTCAAGAAAAAATGTGGTAACACCGGTTTCTGTTTCTCCGTTGATAATGGCCCAGTTAATGGGCGCGGCTCCGCGATATTGGGGCAGTAGGGCTGCATGAACGTTGAACGTACCATAGCGTGGCATGGACCACACCACCTCTGGCAGCATGCGGAATGCCACAACCACTTGTATGTCGGCTCCGTATGCGGCCAACTGTTCTACGAAGACCGGGTCTTTCATTTTCACAGGTTGAAGCACGGGAATGTTGTGTTGCAACGCATAGGTCTTTACGGCTGAGGGTTGCAGCACGTTGTGATGACGCCCTACGGGCTTGTCCGGTTGAGTAACCACTGCCACTACATTGTAGTTGTTCTCAATCAGTTTGCTGAGTGTTCCTACAGCAAATTCGGGAGTTCCCATGAATATGATTCGTAAATCTTTCTTGTCCATTTGCTATTGAGTTTTATAAGCCCTTATAAAGCAAGTTGTTTTGCTTACCTTGACTTTGCAGCGTAAGCAAAACAACCTTAGTTTATCTTATCTTTTTGTCGAGACCAGACAGTAGTCGTATTCGTTGTCAAATCCTATCGTTTCAGAATGGCCACCAATGTTTTTTGCGTGGTCTTTGCGCTGTCGTGGTGTGCCCCATACTTTCACGGATAATCTCAACGTAGGTCTTTTTTTGAGTGATGATTTGATAAATCTGTCCCCAATCCGGAAGTCCGCCAATTCCTCGGTCATCGATAAAATAGTCGGCTTTCAGTTTACGGCTGAAATGGTTGTTGTTTTCTTCCTCTTCTTCCGGATAGTCGCGATTGATGGCCCAGAAATCCACGCCTCTTTCGTGACACCAGTCGATGGCTTCTTGTAAAAGTTTTCCCTCTCGCACTGTCCACAGGATGAGACGGTGATGGTCTTTGATGAGCATACGAAGAGTTTCCGTTGCGAACGGAAGCTCTTCGCCAATTTCCGGATAACAGTGGGTTACGACAGTTCCATCAAAGTCTACTGCTATAGTTGCCATTATCTGTTGTATATTTCTTAATGTTTATTTTTTGATGTTTATTTCTTTATGGAGTCGTCGTTTTTGTCGCCATAGTGGCTGTTACTGTAGTTGCCGTATTGACCATAACTGCCATAGCTACCATAGTTACCATAGTTGCCATAGTTTCCGTATCTACTGGTGTAGCGGGCATATCTGCCGTATTTTCCATACATGCCGTATCCATAGTGATAGCCATGTTTTTTCTTGGACATATCGATGCCATTGATGACGATACTCATCTTGGGTAGCTTGTTGGATGCGGACAGTCCGTTGATCATATCAAAGCTTTCCTTGGGTGTGTAGTCTGCGCGACACATATATACGGTGATGTCGCAGACGGCTCCGATACGCAGGGTATCAGTTACCAATCCAACGGGAGCCGTGTCTACAAGGATGTAGTCGTAATGCTTGCGGAGCTCCGTAAATATGTCGTCCAGACTCTGACGGGCAACCAATTCAGCGGGGTTGGGAGGAATAGGGCCTGCCATGAGGAGTTCAAGGTTGTTGTTTACCCCGGAAGGCAGTATCTGGCTCTGTATCATATCCCACGTAGGATTGTCTTTGACAAGCAGATTGGTGATTCCGTGATTCTTGTCATTAATTTCAAACAACTCTGCCAAACGCGGTTTTCGGATGTCCAGACCCACCAGCAGAACTTTCTTGCCAAGCAGTGCGAAAGACACTGCAAGGTTGGAGGCAATAAAGGTTTTGCCCTCGCCGGAGGTACTGGATGTGAACATGATGACCTTCTGCCCGTCTTCCAGCATGAACTGAATATTTGTTCGCATGGAACGGAAAATCTCCTCCATCATGTTGTTCTTGTTCTCGTGTACCACGATGTCGGCCTTGGTCTTGGCAGTTTCCGATGCAACGGCAACGTCTGCAATGATAGGCAATTTGGTGAGACGGAGAACGTCGTTGTGTCCTTCAATTTTGTAATGGAAGAACTGGATGAGGAAGAGGACGAGTGCTGGGAGTGCAAGAGCCAGTATCAATGCTGCAAGCAATATGACTGCTTTCTTCGGGCTGATCTGTCCGCCAATGGCAGGGTTGTCTATGAGTTTGCCCTTGTCGGCCGTGGCGGCAAGCGAGATAGAGTTTTCTTCGCGTTTCTGCAACAGCATCAAATACAAACCGGATTTCACTTCCTGCTGACGACCTATTTGTGTAAGCATACGCTCCTGTTGCGGAGTTTGTCCAACCTGTCCTTGATATTTGTAGAACTGAGACGCTACGGAGTTGCGTTGAATATCCATGTTGCGGCGTGTCTGGTCCAATGCACGACTGATGGATTTCTGCAATTCTTCGATTTGATTGGTCAATGGAACGACCGACGGAGACGATTCACTGGCACTCTGCAACAGTAGGTTTCTCTTTTGTACCAGTTCGTTGTAGCTGTTGATGAGGCTTGTAGACGACTGGTCGGTTAGCCCTACATTAGAAGGCAGGGGTTGGGATTTGTTGGCCGGGTTGTTGATATAGCTCTTCATTTCGTCGATGAGAGCCACCTGGGTGTTGGCTTCGTTGAGTTTCTGGGCATATAGATCGGCATTTCCTGTAGCTTGTGAGGCGCTCATGTCGAGTTTCACCAACTGGTTCTGTTTCTTGTAGCTTTCCAACTGGCCCTCAGTGTTGCCCAGCTCTGCATTGATTTTCTCCAGACGGCCGTTGATGAATTCTTCTGTCCTCATGGCCACCTCGTTCTTGTCCTCATTGGCTTGTCGGTTGTAGCTGATGGCCAACTGTTGCAGATAGTCTACGGCACGTTGGGGGCTTTCGTCGTTGAGAACGAGTTGAGCGATGGTAGTCGCTTTGCTGGTCTGGGCCACGCTCAGGCCGTTTACATATTTATATGCGGCATATCTTGGAGATTGGATAAATACTTTGAT
>CALKIW010000006.1 GCA_937995875.1 uncultured Bacteroidales bacterium
AATTATCATGCTCATGTCGTATTCGACTGGATGAACCATGAAACTGGAAAGAGCCGAAAGCTCAATGACGAGGATATGGCAACCATGCAGACCCTTGCTTCCGATATTCTCCTGATGGAACGTGGACAGGCAAAAGCTGTCACAGGTAAAGAGCATCTGGAACGAAATGATTTCATCATTGAGAAGCAGAAAGCCGAACTGCAACGTATAGAGGAAACCAAGCGACACAAGGAACAACAAGTAAGCCTTGCCGAACAGGAACTCAAACAGGTAAAAGCAGAGATACGCACGGACAAACTAAAGAAAACAGCCACCAATGCTGCTACCGCCATAGCAAGCGGTGTAGGTTCTCTTTTCGGAAGCGGTAAGCTGAAAGAACTGGAACATCACATCGAGCAGCTACATCAGGAAATTACCAAACGGGACAAAGCTACTGATGAATTAAAAATTCAGATACAACAAATACAGGAACAGCATAGCAGACAAATTCGTAATCTTCAAAGAATACATAATCAAGAACTTGAAGCCAAAGACAAGGAAATATCACGATTGAGCACCTTGCTTGAAAAAGCCCACAAATGGTTTCCCATGTTCAAAGAGATGTTGAGAATGGAAAAATTATGCGCTGTTATCGGGTTTACCAAAGACATGATAGAAAACCTCTTGACAAAGAAAGAATCCATACAATGTAGTGGCAAAATTTATTCCGAAGAACACAGGTGGAAATTTGACATCAAGAATGATATTTTTAGGGTTGAGAAACATCCGATGGATAGTGGTAAGCTTATGCTGACCATAAACCGACAACCCATAGTACAATGGTTTAAGGAACAATGGGAAAAGTTACAGCAGAATCTACGTAACTCGGTGCAGAGAGAGCAAAAATCCAGAGGATTTAGAATATAGAATAGCCTATTATTAATAAAATCAAGTATCTATGCATCCAAACAGATTGTTTTTATTACAGAATCAAAATCCTAAGAATTTATAAAAAATGAAGCCTAAAGAAGTTTTGGAAAAATGGATAGATTGCTTTAACAAAGCAGATGCTTATCATATAGCAGAGCTGTATGCTACTAATGCAGTAAATCATCAAGTCGCAAACGAACCAATAATAGGTAAAGAATCAATCTACAAAATGTTTGTGAATGAATTTGCCACTGCTAAAATGGTTTGTATGGTGGAAAATATTTTTGAAGATGGCGAATGGGCTATCATGGAATGGAAAGACTCTCTTGGACTTCGTGGATGCGGATTTTTTCATGTAAAAGATAACAAAATCGTCTTTCAAAGAGGGTATTGGGATAAACTTTCATTCTTGAAGCAACACAATCTTCCAATTGAATAAGTACTATCAGAATACGGACTGGGAAATTGAAATACCCAGTCCGAGTTATATAATGAATTTTACTTGTTAAACTATTTAAAGTCAGTTGGATAACAAACCATACCTTTCACATTCTCAGTAGCTCCAGGTATTAATTCAGCCACCATGCAATATTCATGAGAGACTTCGAAAGGAAATTCAATTCCTAAATCGATAGCCTTGCGATAGCCAAATCGAGGATAATACTCTTTATGCCCCAATACGACTGCTGTGCCGTAACCCAAAAGTGCTGCCCTCTGATGGGCTTACTGAATCAACATCCCCCCCAATTCCCTTACGCTGGAATTCCGGCAAGACTGCCAATGGAGCTACACTCAGGGATGTGACAGACTGGGTGTCACTGTCTATCTTTACTTCTGTAAGTAAGATATACCAGACAATTTGTTTTTCTGTCATTTTCTTGTTCTTATCTAATTGTTAGGCTCATTGTTGTTATACATTGTTTAATTATAGATAAATCGTGAATATCCTTCTCTCTTAAATCGTAGCCCGAATGGAATACTTGTTGCCCTTTTGCAGAAATGCAAGGGATGCTTCTGCCTTCAAAGACTGCTGTTCCAAAATAGTCCGGTTGAAATTCATACCAGCCTCCATCCAAGTCGGCTTGTTTGGAAGTGCCGTCCGCATTCAAGACAAAAGGATGGATATCAATATAGCCTAATTCTTTGCTATACAGTTCCATACGGGTGGGCAACCAATTTGTTTCAATTTGATATCCTCTCTCCTGCAAAAGATCAAGGAGTTGGTCTGTATAATTGGCATCAAAATCAATGTCAATATCTCTATGCAAGCGGGTTTGCTGTCCGTACAAGACATCCACTCCCCAGCCTCCATCCAACCAAAACTGCATGTCCAGGCTTTCCAACAAGTCCAAAACTTGAAATAACTCTGTAATCGTAGTGTGTTCTTTCTTTGTCATATAATAATTCTTTAATAAATAATACTATGCGTAATTATCCAACTGCTTGATTGAAGAAATAAAATTTGCACCCACTCCAATCAGAAAGATAACCCATCCGCTGATCATAAAGACGGATGTGATACCCCATGCTTCCACCCAATATCCTGAAGCTACGATACCCAGCATTGATGGAAAGGTACTCAAACTAAAGATGAGAGAAAAAGTCCGTCCAAGCATGTCCGAAGCCAAGTTCTGCTGAATAATAGCGATGAAAAGCGCATGGTAAATGGAATAGGCTATGCCTCCTGTAAATGTTAGGCAAACAAAACCTATAAATGCGCTTGATGGTAAATAACTGGCGCTAATCAGATACAATCCCAATATCACATAAGCCGTATGCATCACTAATGTTTGCTTGCTTTTCAAAGCCTTACAGGCAAGTACTAAACCGCCCAACAATGCCCCTGAGCCCCAACCCATTTCCACAACTCCCATTTGCAAAATGTTTCCGTTGAAATGCAGAAGCGTCATAAAAGGAAATAACGTAAAAACAGGCATAAGGACAAAAGTCACCAGCGTAAAGCATACGAATAAAGGCAAAATGCCCATTGTACACCGCAAGGTATGCCAACATTCCGTCAGTTCTTTTTTGAAATCTGGAAGAACTTTCGTTTTTTGAAGAGAAGGAATCTGGACACAAAGTAAGGTCAGACAAGCAGCAACAGCTCCGATCACATCTATGAGCAGAATATACTGTATGGGAAGCCAAACAACGAGGCTTGCCCCTACAACGGGAGCTATCACCTCACTGAAGGATTGAATGGAATGGTACAAACCTGATACCCTGACAAGATGGTGCTTGGGAACCAGTAGAGGGATGCTTGCCTGTAAAGCAGGTGCATGAAACGTACTGCCTATTGAACGACAAGCAGTCAATAGATAAAAAAAAGAAAGGTCTTTATAACCCTTGGTTATCACAATAAAAAGACATAGGGTACAGAACGCGATGAACAAGTCCGAATAAAACATCGTTTTCTTTCGATTCCATCTGTCAACATAGACCCCGGCAAACAAGCCTAATACAAATTGTGGTAAAAATCCAGCTAAAATAGCCAGAGATAAAGCTGTCGGGGATTTAAATTCGTTGCTAATCCAAAAAATAATGGAGAAGCCAACAATCGTACTTGTTAAAATAGATATGAGTTGGCCTATTCCTATCACGGCCAAAGTTGATTTCCAATGATTCATTGTGCTAATATTTCATGCGTTTATAGATAAGTACTTTCGTACATTAAGCAAAACGAAATTCTATCCACACAAAAAACTTGTATTATAATCCACTCCTGACGTTGGAATACAATAACAAATACTTTCAGGACGATGTAAAGTCCTGAAAAATCAAACTGAATGGATAGATAAATATTAGTCTTTTCTCATCGGATTCTTTTAATATCGCTACTCTTTTATTATGTAGTGGTTGTATTATCTTAAATAAAACAAAAACACCCGACTTTACATTCTTGGGTGTAAAACTGGGTGTTTGTTTTGCAATCTGCTGATTTTCAGCGTTTGTTGCGGAGAGAGAGGGATTCGAACCCCCGG
>CALKIW010000007.1 GCA_937995875.1 uncultured Bacteroidales bacterium
TACAATCAGTAAGCAAAGCCGAATGTTAAAGTATTTAAGTGGACACTAGTGTATCTGAATATTCATCAAAATTTGCATTTTTTGGTATATACTGCCTAATGAGTCGTCCCTTGAAAAACATTTAACTTATTGATTATCAGTAAGTTAAATGTTTTCAAGGGACGACTAGCTAAACTATTTGATGAGGATTTTGGGGGTACGCAATGACGAAGTCAGGAGAAAGTAACGAAGTCAGGAAAAAGGTATGCCCTGAAGCATACCTTTGTTTGTTGTTTAATATGTTAAGTTGTTACCATCCGACACGGCAAAGATATATTTACCGCCGGATGATGAAACCATCCTTTCTGCAAGCCTTCGATGGTAAAGTCATCATCTATGGGCAGACAAAAAGGGGTGTTCGCTTGATTACAAATGGTCTTTTTCTATATCTTTGAAGTATCTATAGGTCGATACTCGCAGTTCGTCACAGGCTGGGTCGTCGGCCACAATAATGCCACGTTGGTGCATCTGGAGGGCAGACACCGTGCACCAGCTCGACACTCCTCCCTCTACAGCAGCCTGCAAGGCACGTGCCTTATGATGTCCATTGACCAAAATCATTACTTCGTGAGAATCCATTACTGTTCCCACACCTACGGTCAGTGCATAGCGTGGCACCTGAGCAACGTCATTGTGGAAGAAGCGACTGTTAGCGATGAGCGTATCGGTCTTCAGTGTTTTCATTCGGGTGCGGCTCGTAAGACTTGAGCCCGGCTCATTGAAAGCAATGTGACCATCGGGGCCAATACCTCCGATGAACAGATCGATGCCTCCTGCCTCGGCAATCATCTCTTCGTAGCGGTCGCACTCTGCTTGAAGGTCTTTGGCATTGCCATTCAGAATATGTATATTTTCGCGTGGAATATCAATATGATCGAAAAGGTTGTGAGCCATAAAGCTGTGATAGCTTTCCGGGTGATCTTCGGGCAGTCCCACATACTCGTCCATATTGAATGTTTTGACAAACTTGAAACTCAATCTTCCTTCTTTGTTGGCTTTCACGAGTTCGGCATACATGCCCTCAGGCGAACTTCCGGTGGGCAAGCCCAATACGAACGGGCGTTCTGCCGTTGGGTGAAAGTCGTTGATACGCTTGATCACATGGTCAGCTGCCCACTTGGACATGCTGGCATAATCGTCTTGAATAATTACTCTCATAAATTTAACTATTTATTTCGGGTGCAAATGTACGAAAAAGCATGGCAATGACAATAAAACACAGGGCATTTTTTTGACTTTTTTCATTCATAAACATTGTATTTCTAATCAGAATTTTAGTGGCAAAACCTCATGAATTAAAACCACCTGAGAAATGAAAACCAACGCGGCTGCTCCTATGCTGCGCCATCACAAGAATCCGCTAAACCAACCGGTATTCCCGAAACAAGCCGCTCCTATTGCTTGGTTGGTATTTTGGATGGCACCAAAGCCTGTCTGCCTATCGTGAGATGGAGCAAGTCGTAATAGGAACCATTGTAAACATTGAGGTCTACGTTGCCTGTGATTCCCGGCAATCGTCCCGTATCTGTGTGTTGCCAAAAACTCCAATTTCCCTTATATTCTATCTTGTCTACATAATAATGAGCAATCCAATACGGATAATCGTCAAAGACAGGAGCATTGAGATAGTTTTCCTTAAATTTATAATAGGTGTAGATAATGGGCTTGACATGGTATTTATCCTCCACAATGTGCAGCCACGTTAAAACATCCATCTGGAAATCCTCAATACTTACATCATTGGGCTTGTGTTCTATGTCGAGTACGGGCGGCAAATCGTCTTCCAAAAGATGAACATTTTCGAGAAAATAATACGCCTGTGCGCGTGCCGTAGACTGATTGCTCCAAAAATGATATACGCCCCTGATAAATCCGTATTTGTAAGCCTGCTCAAAGTTCTCGTTGAAGTTGGGATCTATTCTTGATGCCCCTTCCGTTGCCTTCATGAACACGAAACGCAACGGGTAACCATCGGCCAAAGCATTGTTTTTGAGCTTGTTCCAATCGATAGTGCCCTGATGATGTGAGATATCGATGCCATGAATGGCATATCCCTGCGGATATTTGGGATCGCCATATAACGCCCTCCAACGAAAGCCGGTGGGACTAACAAACAGATAATAAAAAACGAAAATATAAAGAGCCAACACCACCAGTCCGCCGAGCAGACAGCCACGGCGTGACCCCTTCTTGAAGAAAGGAAGATTCCGGAACAATGTCATCATGCCGGTGTGCCGATGATAAGCAGCCCTGTGATGACGGGCTACCGGAGATTTACGTCGATGTGCGTTTTTGGGGTTGGTCATTTGTAGATTGTAATAACAAGAAACACTCCTGTCTGACTTTGTCAAACATGGAGTGTTCTTATTAATGAGGCTTAGCTATAGAGAAACATTACTTGGCAGCGTTCTCCAAAGCGAGTGTTCTTGTCTCGCGGTCACACACCTCCGTTGGGCCCCAGTACTGGATAGGACCGGGATATACGAAACAAGTTTCACGTGCGAATTGTTCGCGTTTTTCTACAAACTTTTTGAAAGGTGCACCGTCCAATTCTACAAGTGCCTTGCGAATTACAGGCTTCATCTCACCATTACGGCGCTCCATGTTAAGCATCATTGTGATAGGAACACCACCGGCCTTCCACTCGGCAGTAGGAGCAGAGAGGTTTTGCACAACAGCCATGTAACCGGTCTTGCCGTTGGCAATCAGGTTGGCTGCGCTGACACCAAGTGCGTAGCAATAGTCTGAATCGAAATTAGAAGGGGCCGCACAACGTCCCTCGTAACCAAAGAAATGGTGTAAAGGAGCAAAGGAGCCTTCAAACTTATGCTCTTCCTTCCACTTGTCGAGCTTGTCGGCTACCATGTCTGACAACAGTTTCTCTGTTTCGATGAGTGACACCTGAACGTTGCCATGAGGGTCGCGGTCGAGAGAAAGCTGATGGGCCACTGCCTTAGGAAGGGTCTCGAATGTTGCCCTGTTTTCCTCAGAAAGATGCTCAAGGATATAGGCGCACTGTGCTTTATCGTTCAAATCCCTATATTCCGGGCCGTGAGCAGCCAGCAAATCGTTAAGTTCGTCGATGAGACGACCGATGGCAGGGATAAACTCGATAAGTCCTTCCGGTACCAATACCACACCGAAGTTGTTGCCGTCTTTCGCACGGTTGGCAACAGTTTCAGCAAGTTGCTCCACAATTTGATTCAGCGTCATGTCCTTCTCCTTGATTTCCTCAGAGATCAAGCAAACATTAGGCTGCGCCTGCAAGGCACACTCCAATGCGATATGAGAAGCAGAACGACCCATCAGTTTGATGAAGTGCCAATACTTGCGTGCAGAATTGGCATCACGCTCGATATTACCAATCAACTCTGAATACACCTTGGTTGCCGTGTCGAAACCGAAACTTGTCTCAATCTGATCGTTCTTCAGGTCGCCGTCAATGGTTTTAGGACAGCCAATAACCTGAATACCACAATTCTTTGCTGCGTAATATTCAGCCAGAACACAAGCGTTGGTGTTGGAGTCGTCACCGCCAATGATCACCAAAGCCTTGATGCCAAGTTTCTTAAGAATAACCAGTCCTTTCTCAAACTGCTCTTCCTTTTCAAGTTTCGTTCGGCCAGAGCCAATCATGTCAAAACCGCCGGTGTTGCGATATTTGTTAACAAACTCCTCTGTAAGCTCTATATAGTCGTGATCTACAAGACCGCCAGGACCCATGAGGAAACCGTAGACCTTGTTCTTGGGGTTCAGCTTCTTCACTGCATCAAAAATACCACATATAACATTATGTCCACCAGGAGCCTGGCCGCCTGACAAGATAACGCCTACGTTTAACTCCATAGCGGTATTCTCTTCACCGGGTACAAACTCTATGACCGGCATTCCGTATGTGTTCGGAAACAACTTTTTGATTTCATCCTGATCTCCTACACTTTGTGTCGGCTCTCCCTCCTGAACCTGTACAGCCCCAACAAGACCCTTGGGGAGTTTAGGTTGATACTGGGAACGTGCTTTCTGCAAAAGACTTGCTTTCATTTTCTTACAATTTTAAATATTAAAAAATCCTTTATGCAAAATTACATCTTTTTTTTAACGAAATGAAGAAAAACAAGCAGAAAACCTTTTTAAAATTATTTTTTTAGATATTATCCTTGCATTTATTCTTTTTTTTTATACCTTTGAACAAAATATACAGAACAAGATTACAGAGCAATTATGGCAAAGAAAAGAGATTTAAAACAAACGATCAACTATATATGTAGTGAACTGTTTGCAGAAGCTGTTGCAGCCTCGCTATACGGTGCAACAACAAACACTGAAAGCATAGAGGAGCTTTTCTCGACAATTCTCATCACGCGCAACGACTTTGTGAAGCGCATATCACACCCGGAACCCGGTATGAAGGCAAAGAAATACTATGATAAACTCATCATGGACTTCAACGACCGCGTCTCGGACATCATAGACCAGATAGCTAATTTAGGATGATCCAACGTTTAAGCACATGGCTTCTGTATAAACATTGGGGATGGAAGAAACACATCACCGTTGAACACCCTGATAAATTCATTATATGTCTGGCCCCGCATACCAGCAACTGGGACTTCTTTATTGGCCAGCTTTTCATGCGTTCGGAGGGCATAAAAATCAATTTCCTCATGAAAAAGGAGTGGTTTTTCTGGCCTCTCGGTCCTATATTCAAACATATGGGAGGCATCCCGATATACCGCTCCAGACATTCCCGCATGACCGATGTTCTTGCGGAAGCAGCACTACAGAACAGCCAATTCAAACTTTGCATTACTCCGGAAGGGACACGCTTCCTGAATCCGGATTGGAAAAAGGGTTTCTATTTCATTGCCTTGAAAGCTCAAATTCCCGTGCTGCTCTATGGAGTTGATTACGAAAAGAAATTGATAGAATGTACACGGAGTTTCGTGCCGACAGGAGATTTTGAAAAAGAAATGCGCGAAACAAAATTGTATTATAAGAATTTCAGAGGGAAATATCCCGATAAATTCACGATTGGAGAGATATAAGAAGAGGAAAATAAAATGCGAAAAATACTGCTGGTTTCTTGCTTTCTGGCTTACACTATAGGCATGACAGCTCAGCATTCCGACTTGAAAACTAAGGCAGAGAAGGCTGTGGATAACTATCTGCTAACCTATTCTGCCAAGAATACCGAGTTCGTGCAGCAGCCAAGACTGAAGAATCTAATCATTGACAACAGGACACGTGTTGTTGTTGTCAATACAACCGAGTATTTTGCCCAACAAGAATTTACCAATAAGCAAGTAGGCAAAATATACAAAAAGATTAAAAAAGCACTTCCGAAGCCCTATAACAAATATCACATACAGGTGGTCACCAATGGTATGCCCATCGAAGAATATGTGCCGGATTATGTGAAACGCGGCACTAACGGGAGAGCCTTGTGGGGCAACATAGAATACAAGGGAGAGCCTTGGGTGAGCAATGTGTCTCGTCCTGCAAAGTTCACTAATGGCTTGCACAACCGCCATCTCACCGTATGGCAGTCGCATGGTCGCTATTACGACAATAAAAAGGGCTTTTGGAAATGGCAAAGGCCCAATCTTTTCGGAACGACAGAAGATTTGTTCACCCAAACCATCGTCGTGCCCTACCTCATTCCCATGCTCGAAAATGCGGGTGCTGTGGTGTTCACCCCACGAGAAAGAGATTGGCAAACCGACGAATACATCATTGATGCCGAAGGTAGTCTGGGCAATATAGGGCGTGGTTATGATGAATATGCTGAGGGCAGACAGTGGACACCCACCGGCCAGCGTGGCTTTGCGCCCCACGCCGGCCATTATGTAGACAACGAAAACCCATTTCAAGCAGGCTCTGCCCGCATGATAAAGACAACCAAGAAAGATGGTAAAGCCTACATCAAATGGCAGCCAAATTTCAGGAAAGAAGGCCGTTATGCGGTCTATGTGAGCTATCAAACCATTGACAAAAGTATAGACGACGCCCACTACACAGTGTTCCACAAGGGGCAAGCCACCGAGTTTCGCGTCAATCAGCAAATGGGAGGCGGCACTTGGGTCTATCTTGGCACATTTGATTTCGACAAGGGAGACAACATCTACAACTGCGTTATGCTCACCAATCAGAGCAAAAAGAAAGGAGTCGTGACGGCCGACGCCGTTCGGTTTGGTGGTGGAATGGGCAACATTGAGCGCGGAGGAGTCGTCAGCGGCTATCCCCGTGCGTTGGAAGGTGCTCGCTATTATGCTCAATGGGCTGGTGCTCCCTATACCGTTTACAGCGGAAGGGGAGGCACAGATGATTATGCCGACGACATCAATACCCGCTCTCGAATGCTTAATTGGTTGGCGGGAGGCTCTACCTATGTACCCAATTTGAGTGGGCAAAAAGTTCCAATAGAGCTCTCCTTAGCGATACATAGCGACGCCGGCTATGCTCAAAATGGGCAGGATCTTGTGGGGTCGCTGGCTATCTGCACCACTGATTTCAACGACGGAAGACTGGATGCCGGCATCTCCCGCATGGCTTCCAAGCGTCTGGCCGAGCAACTCTTATCCGGAGTTACCCGTGATATAAGCTTTGAATACGGGAAATGGGCACGGCGTTATCTCTGGGATCGGAACTATTCCGAAAGCCGATTGCCGGAAGTTCCCTCTGCAATTCTCGAAACCATGTCACATCAAAACTTCCCCGACATGATGCTTGGGCAAGACCCTAACTTCAAATTCTCCTTTGCAAGATCTATCTATAAAACCATTGTAAGATACGTCAATGACATGCACGGCCGTGCAGCCGTAATTCAACCTCTGGCTCCTCAAAACATGAGCGTTGAATTGGTGGACAAGCATCGGGCTAAAATATCGTGGACAATGCAAGAAGACAAGCAAGAGCCCACGTCCCAACCTACCTATTATATAGTATATACAGCAACGGGAACAAGTGGCTTTGACAACGGCCGCAAAGTAAACGGAACTTCTATCACCATTGACTTGGAACCAGATGTGCAGTACAATTTCAAGGTCACAGCAGGCAATCGGGGTGGCGAAAGTTTCCCATCTGAAGTAATATCAGTCTTCACGCCGTTGCAAGCTACAAAGACTATACTCGTGGTAAACGGCTTCCACAGGCTCTCTGCGCCGGCCATCATCAACAATAGCATACAACAAGGATTCGACCTTGATGCCGATCCGGGAGTTTCCATGGGGCTGACAGCCGGATGGAACGGTCGTCAAACAAATTTCGACCGCTCCCGAATGGGGATAGAAAGTGAGTTTGGATTAGGATATGGTGGGGACGAACTGGCTGGTAAATTCATTGCCGGCAACGATTTCAACTATATCCAAACCCATACCGAAGCTATCGCCTCTGCCAAACAATATAATGTGGTCAGCTGCTCATCCAAAGCTGTTGAAACGGGCATTGTACACTTGGACAAATACGATGCTGTAGATATCATTTTTGGTTTGGAACGCTATACTCCGGGAGCTCCGAAGTATTACAAGACCTTTCCGGCTACATTCAAATCAAAAATCAGTGCCTATGCCCAAAACGGTGGGCGCATTATGGCCAGTGGCGCATATATCGGCAACGACATGATGATGGTAGATGATGCTGCATGGCTATCGCAAACCCTCAAGGCCAGCTGTGCCACATCCTTAAAAACCGACACTATAAACGGCATCAGCGGGCTCGGAATGACCTTTGATATATATAGGCGGCTCAATCCCGACCATTATGCAGCCACACACACCGACGTACTTCAGCCTGAATCGGGAGCAATATGCACCATGCTGTACAGCAATGGGATGTCGGCTGCCACAGCGTATGACGGGAACGACTACAAGACATTTGTCATGGGTTTTCCCTTTGAATGTATAACCAATCGCAACACCCGCAACCTGCTGATGCAGGGAATCATGAAGTACATATTGAAGTAGCAAACCATAAATAGCAAACCGACATGAAAATTCAAGCCAATCAATCAGGTACAAGAAGCATTGAGATTAGTGAACAACATCTCAAAACCATAGACAAATATTCGCTTCTCCGCAATCTCATAGACAGCAACGGCATCATTGACGAGACAGTACTCGACAAGTTGAAGTTCAACGTTCGGGCGATGCTGGAATCGGATGCAGGCAAAGATAATGCACTCCTCGACTTGTGCCTGGATGTCATATACCACAGTAACATGAAGGCCTTTGGGCTTCATCAACTTGCGCTTCTATATATTAAATGGAAAAGTGAGCAAGGGTCCACAGAGGAAGCAGCCCCCAACGAGGTAAACGATTAAGATGCAGCAATACCTTCTGACCGACTTCCTACCCACCACACGCAAGGAATGTAAACTGCGCGGATGGGAAGAACTGGATGTCATACTTTTTTCAGGTGATGCCTATGTAGACCACCCTTCGTTTGGAGCGGCGGTCATTGGACGTATGCTCGAAGCCGAAGGGTATCGGGTGGCCATTGTTCCACAACCCGACTGGCATGGTGATTTCCGCGATTTCAAGAAACTGGGGCGTCCCCGTCTGTTCTTCGGCGTATCACCGGGCGCCATGGATTCCATGGTCAATCACTACACTGCCAACCGTCGTCTCCGCCACGACGACGCCTACAGTCCGGATGCCCGTCATGATATGCGGCCGGATTATCCCTCCATTGTCTACACCAAAATATTGAAGCAGCTCTTCCCCGACGTTCCTGTGGCACTGGGTGGCATCGAGGCTTCGCTGCGCCGTCTTACCCATTACGATTATTGGCAGGACGCCCTGCGCAAATGCATACTCTGTGACAGTGGAGCCGATATTATTCTCTATGGCATGGGAGAGAAAAATACGCTTCAACTTTGCCGAGAATTGGAAGCGGGAAAGAGCATCAAAGAAATCCGCGATATTCCACAAACCGTCTTTCTCTGTAAAGAAAACGAAATTCCGGGCGGCATCACCGACAGCGACATTGTGCTCCATTCGCATGAAGAATGTCTACGCAACAAAAAGGCAGAAGCCGAAAATTTCCGATATATTGAGGAGGAGTCCAACAAAATGCACGCACAACGGCTCATACAAGCTGTTGATAATGTCTACACCGTCGTGAATCCTCCCTATCCCCCCATGACCACTGAGGAAGTGGATGCAGCCTTCGACCTTCCCTACACCCGTATGCCACACCCTAAATACAAGGGCAAGACCATCCCTGCCTACGAGATGATCAAGTTCTCCATCAATATGCACAGGGGTTGCTTTGGCGGTTGTTCGTTTTGCACCATATCTGCCCATCAGGGCAAATTCGTTGCCTGTCGGTCTAAGGAGAGCATCATCCGCGAAGCCAAGCAAGTCATTGCCATGGACGACTTCAAGGGTTACATTTCCGACCTTGGAGGCCCCTCAGCCAATATGTACGGCATGGCAGGACGAAATCTGAAGGCCTGCGAGCATTGCAAACGACCATCATGTATAGACCCAAATATATGCCCCAACCTCAATACCGACCATTCAAAACTCCTCGACATTTACCGCTCGGTGGACGCATTGCGTGGTGTCAAGAAAAGCTTTGTCAGCAGTGGGGTGCGCTATGATCTGATTCTCCACAAGAGCAAAGATGAAACAAGCAATCGGGCGGCTATGCAATATGCCCAAGAACTCATCAGAAATCATGTGAGCGGACGATTGAAAGTGGCTCCCGAACATACTTCCCCACGCGTGCTCCACTATATGCGCAAGCCCTCCTTTGACCAATTCTACGACTTTAAACAAATTTTCGACAAGGTAAACAAGGAAGAAGGGCTGAAACAACAAATCATTCCTTATTTCATCAGCAGTCACCCGGGATGCAAGGAAGAAGATATGGCGGAATTGGCCGTACTGACCAAGAAGCTGAATTTCCATCTGGAACAGGTGCAGGACTTCACCCCCACCCCAATGACCGTAAGCACGGAAACATGGTACAGCGGCTACGACCCCTACACGCTGGAGCCGGTGTTCTGCGCCAAGACGCCTCGTGAAAAGCTGGCCCAAAGACAATATTTCTTCTGGTATAAACCCGAAGAGCGCAGAAACATTGAGCAAAGTTTGAAACGAATCGGACGTCCCGATCTCATCAAAAAACTATACGACGGCATACCGTTCCGGGGGAAAGTGAACTATGACAGCAAGGCTATAGGCAGCACTCCCAACGCGGACAGACAAGCAGAAAAACGGGGAAAGAAACGGCAAGAAAGGCAATCTGAACAGACAGAAAGACGACAACAAGGGTACAAAGCCGGTAGAAAGGCAAAGTCGTTTAATCCCAATTTCCAACCGGGAAGGCGCAGAAAGAAAGGCCGATAAGGCCATCACGACATCGAGATAGGATATAAACAGCATGAAAATCATTGAGCAACAACTCATAGGCAAACTTTCACAAGCAGACTGTGAAGATGGCATTGTGGCCACATCCGACTTTATAGCAGTCATCGATGGGAGCACCAGCAAAACCCCTCGACGCATCAACCCAGCCATGAAGAACGGTCGCTACTGCATGATGCTTATCTCCGACTTTATCAAAAACATGAGAGCCGACATCACGCTCCATGAGTTTTGCGACGGAATAACCGCTCATATCTTCAAAGCATACGAGCTATCCGAGTCGCCGCTGTCCCGTCCTTCGACTTCCGCCACACAGATTCCGCCGCATGAGCGCCTCTGTGCCAGTGCCGTTATATACAGCCGTGCCCGCAGGGAAATATGGATGATAGGCGACTGTCAGTGCATCGTCGACAAACGGCTCTACGATAATCCCAAGCCCTACGAAGAACAGCTGGCCAATCGGCGGGCCTCTCATTTCCACCAATGTTACTATGACGAAGACAATATGCTGGACGGGATGTCCATTGTGCATGACTATGCTCGCGACAGTATTCTGCCGGAACTCATCAAAGCCATGCAAAATCAGAATAAAACCTACGCTGTGATCGATGGATTCCCTATCTACACCGAAGGCATAAAGATCATCGCGACTGACTCTCTTCAGCACGAAATTGTATTGGCATCAGACGGTTATCCATTCCTCAAACCCACCTTGGCGGCAAGCGAAGAAGCCTTGCGGGAGCAGCTTGCCAACGACCCGTTCAACATCAAGACCTACAAAGCCACCAAAGGACTGATGCAGGGCAACCGTTCCTTCGACGACCGAGCCTATATCCGCTTCGCCCCTTAACGTCTTCCCCCATTTCGTTTCGCCTCATCTTGTTTCAATAAACCTATGCTGATTATATGAGATATTTTGTCTGGATTAGTTTTGACGGCACCGCCTATCATGGTTGGCAGATACAGCCCAATGGAATATCGGTACAGGCCAAACTGCAACAATGCCTGTCCACCCTACTTCGCCAACCTATTGATGTGACCGGTGCCGGCCGCACCGATGCCGGTGTACACGCCCGCCAAATGGCGGCACATTTCGACTTCGCACAAGAGTTGGACTGTCGGCAACTTGCCTATAGACTCAACCGCATACTCCCACGAGACATCAGCTGTGAGAAAGTGGAACGTGTGGCAGACGATCTGCATGCCCGCTTCTCTGCCACCGGGCGCACCTACCGCTATTTCATCCATACACGGCGCGACCCTTTCAAACGATACTTCTCTGTTGAATTGAACTGGCAACTCGACTTCGATAAAATGAACGAAGCCGCAGCCCATCTGCTCACCGTCGATGATTTCAAAGCCTTCTGCAAGGCGGGAGGCGACAACAAAACCACACTGTGCACAGTCACCTGTGCTCAATGGGTCAAGACGGGAGACCACAGCTATTACTTTGAAATATCCGCCAACCGCTTTCTGCGCAATATGGTGAGGGCCGTTGTGGGCACACTGATTGATGTCGGGCGCCACAATCTCTCGATTGAACAATTCAAAGACATTGTCAAAAACGGCACACGCTCCGACGCCGGGCAATCCATGCCTGCCCACGGGCTGTTCCTTTGGCGTGTGGACTACTAAAGTGCCGATCTCACCGGGAACATGTAGAATTGTCGATCCGCCTCATAATCTATCATCCATTGGTCCACGATGATATGATCATCAAGTGCTTTGATTTCTATCGAATGTGTTCCTGCCGTCAGAAAAATTTTCTGCTTGCGCACCGCCTGTCCTCTCAACACATTCTCTTTCCATCTTTCCGAGCGAAACGGCTCTTTAAGCGAATAAACCGTCGGTGTTCCTCCATCAATGCTTACGGCATACCGTATATCGCCCTTATCATTGGGCTGGGTGGGAATCAGGGCCGTATAGAGCACCGCTTCCCCCCGTTTGGCATAAAACTTATAGCTTAGACTTCCTCCCTTAGGCAAGGCTATGGCTTTCATGGAGTGTCCCAACATTTCTACAGCTTCTGCCCCTGCGCTTGCAGAACTGTATTCGCAGGCATTTCTCACGATGCAGCCGTCTGTCTCCAGTTTAGAAGGCGACGGCGCTGCGTCGCTATATTTTTTAACATCCTTCTCTGTCAGCTTGCCCGGCAGTGACGGTGCCCCAAACACGGGGAGGCCACGCGGTGCCATATCCATAATTCCGTCCCATTTCCCATGGGCCATCTTTTTGTTGTAATGTTCAGTCAGTTCTCTGATTTCCTTAAAGGCATTCCAGCTTCTCACGGCCGACTCCAGAGCTTCGTCATCATTATGAAAAGTCGAAGGCCTGGCGATGTAACGAGCTTCCTGAGCCTGCAACTGTTTGGTAGCCATAGCAGCAGCGCAATACACCGGATATTTTACAGCGGCAAAAAAAGCATCCTTCAGTTCGGGGCGAATCGTCTTTTCCACCTTTGCAATCTCTTTTTTCAATCGCTCATAATCAGCCAAATAGCGTTCCAGTTCGTTGCCAAACTCCTCAGCGCTAAACGCTGTGTTCTGCACCGGAGACCATCCGTTTTCATAGTGTTTTTCATCAAGTTCCACCTGATTCCAGCCCATAAATTCGGGGCGGCGTATGCCACAGAGATGATAAAACTCCGTCATCGGCTCCACCAAATCGCGCCCGGATCGTTTGCCAAACTGCTGTTCCAACCATGCGCACAGGTGTTTTTGTACACTGTTTGCCGTCACACAGTTGATATTCCAAGCCATATCCATAAACAAACTGAGCCCGTAGGCGGCGACCTTGGGATCGTGCACATTGGCAATCCACAGTCGGCGGGCGTTGTTGTCATAGGCCTGCTTCAGTTCGTGATACACCAATCCCGGCTGTGTAGCCGACAGCCAGAGATAATCATGGGGGCGCCCCCCATAGCTCAGATGATAGTACACGCCTGCACCTCCCACTCGCTTTTGCTCCTGAGCATCCGACAGACGGGTCATGTAACCGTAATTGTCGTCACACCACATGAGGCACACATCCTCAGGCACACGCAGTCCCGACTCATAAATTTCCAACACCTCCTTGTAGGGAACAAAGACCTGCGGCACTTTTCTCAAATCCTTATTCACCTCCTGCGCCAACAGTTTGCGCTGAAAATCAATGACGCTCTGCAAACCGTTCACCTTCGCCTGCATGGTGCTCACGCCTTCCATCGCTCCGTCGTGCACCCCTCGCATTCCTAAGGTGTACAGGGCATTCATGCCCACCGTTTCCCGTGCACGCTCGCGCCAATACTCTCCGACACGTTTTCTGTTGCTTATAAAGTTGAACGGACCGCGCTTCCGGGCATCCCATTCGCCCACATTGTTGCGCAGAATAGGCTCACAATGCGATGAGCCTATGAAGATTTCAAAGGAGTCGGCCACCTCTTTATTACCTTTCACCCGAAAGAAAGGCACCGTGCCCTCGTGCATGGCCGGCCATAGCGTGTTGGCGCGCAACCGCAGCAACAGCTCGAACAGCCGACGATAATAGCCCGGCCCCATCGTACCGGAAATCGAGGGACCATTTGTTTTGCGTCGCGCCCACTCGCGACTGCTCCAATCTTCGTTGTTGATAAAAACGCCGCGATACTCCACCGAAGGACTTTGAATGGTCTCGAAATGCTGGTCTATCGTCAGTCTGCGCTTGTGTTCGGGTTTCACATCTCCCCAATATATCCAGGGAGAAACGCCTGCCTGTCTCGACAATTCGAGCAAACCGTAAGCCGTGCCACGACCGTTGCTCCCCACTATAACCACTTTCCCCCTGCGCACCCCCATCCAGAAGGCATCTGGTTTGGTGATAAACTTCAGGTAAGGCACCCCGTATTTGTCGAGTTGTTTGATCTCTTTGTTATCAGCAAGATTGAGTTGATATATCTCCACATCACCATTGTCACGCTGATGGGCACGCTTGCCCGTCACTGCCAGCATATCCGATTCAAACATCTCGATCGCCTTGGCAACTGCTTTCCCGTATTTTTTTTGCACGGCATAAGACACGCGGCCACCGGAATACCACACAACGTCTTTTGCCCTTACCATGATGGAAAAAGACAAGAACAATGCGATGATCACTGATTTAAAAATCATATTGTCTGTATTATACGTCATTTTTATGGGGGAAGTTTTGGTAGGAATATCCTAAAATCAACTGAAAATTGCTGATTTTTGCATTATCATTTTTCTAACTTTTCAATGACAAAGATAATCATTTCGGATTGGAACATGAAATTATTTAGGTTTTTATTTGCCGCTATGCCAAATATTTGGTAATTTTGCGTAACACTAAAATAATACAAAACAATATGACATTATACCCCAAATTAATAGAAGACGCACTGGCAACCGTGATTTATGCAGGGACCAAAAAGAATCTCATAGAAAGCGGAATGTTGGCCGACACACCGAGTATCAATGGCATGAAGGTGAAAATCACCCTGATCTTCCCACGCGAAACAGACCCCTTCCTCCAATCAACGCTCAAGGCGGCCGAGGCAGCCATACACTATCATGTGAGCAAAGAGGTAGAGGTGACGATCGAAACCGAATTCAAGTCGGCTCCCCGCCCGGAGGTTGGAAAGCTGTTGCCACAGGTGAAAAACGTCATTGCCGTGAGTTCAGGCAAGGGTGGCGTGGGCAAAAGCACCGTATCGGTCAATCTGGCCATTGCTCTGGCAAGGTTGGGCTATAAAGTCGGACTGCTCGACACCGATATATTCGGCCCGTCCATGCCCAAGATGTTTGGTGTGGAAGATGCCCGTCCCTATGCTGTCAAAGTGGATGGCAGACAACTCATTGAGCCTGTCGAAAAATATGGAGTGAAGCTCCTCAGCATAGGATTCTTCGTAGATGCCGACACGGCAACCCTCTGGCGGGGAGCTATGGCCACTTCGGCTCTGAAGCAACTCATCGCCGATGCCAACTGGGGAGAGCTCGACTATTTCATCCTCGACACGCCGCCGGGAACATCCGACATACACCTCACCCTGCTGCAAACGCTTTCGATCACGGGAGCCATCATCGTTTCCACTCCTCAAAAGGTTGCTTTGGCCGACGCCCGCAAAGGCATTGATATGTATTCCAACGACAAGGTGAACGTTCCTATTCTCGGACTTGTGGAGAACATGGCATGGTTTACACCCGCCGAACTGCCGGAGAACAAATACTATATCTTCGGACGGGACGGAGGCATGAAACTGGCCGAAGAAACCGGATGCCCCCTGCTTGCACAAATCCCCATTGTGCAAAGCATCTGTGAGAACGGAGACAAAGGCACGCCGGCTGCGCTCAATGTGGACACTATGACCGGCCAGGCATTCATCAATCTGGCACAGGCCGTCGTCACAGTGACCAACCGGAGAAACCGGGAGAAGCCTCAAACCAAGATTGTAGAGGTGCACAACGACTAAGACACATTGGACACCTGCGATGATTGGGCTGTCCACTACATGGTCTTGCTCATGAAAACCACGATATATGGGATGTTTGTATGTTAATTTACAAACATCCCATTATAGTTTAGATATTCAGAAGCAACATTGCATCAGGTCTGAAATGCACGTAATTCGTAACATTCGCAACGCGTTAATTATCTGTGTCTTTTTCTTGACAAAGCACTCTAAATGCTTCGCTTATTTAAAAAATAATAATCTTCCCATCAGAAAGCTCGCAAAATTCGACAAATTCGTAGTTTCCTGATAACCAACACATTCTGCAATCGCAGATGAACGTCCGCCATTTGAGCATTCGCGGTTGCATATCGAATGGCAGTGCGAGAACGGCTCAACCGCAGTGCGAATGGGCTTTAGCCGTGTTCCCTTTAGGGCTTAACCATACTGCGATTAAGCCTCCGTCACGACAGGCCGGACGACAAAACCTGAAAACAGGACTGTTTTGATGTTGCGAGCATTGGTCATGAAGGCAAAAACATAGTCCTTTTTGCGCTAAAAGTCCAAATAAAAATCGTCGGAATTTGGTAATCTGTTTTTACAAACAGAGCAATGAGAATAAGATAAAATCAAAGAAAGAACACACGTTCGGCATTGCAAATTATGTCTTTCGTACCACCGGTATATCATGTTCCGTGAAATCAAAAAAGCATGGATTTGCCATGACCAGCACTTAGGTCACAGGCATAAACGCGCCGTGTTTTCTACATCAGGTGATATTTTTTTCACTGCTCTCCCTGAACTTCAGAATCATCGGTACAATCTTCCTGTATATTTTCCGGTCTCCCTTGATGCGACGGATAAGTAACTCGCACGCTGCATAACCTTGAGCATGGGCCTGATCCATGATAGCCGACAGACGGGGAGTGACGAATGCTGAGTTGTCCCCATCGGTGAAGCCTATGATGGAAACATCGTTGGGTATGTTGAGATTCTGACTTTTAATGGCATCGAAGGCCGCATAGGTCACGATGTCGTTGAAGGCCAATATGGCATCCGGACGTTCGTCCTGCTGCAATAAAGCTATCGTCGCCTTGCGGGCCACTTCGAAGTCAATCTTGTCGCACACCACCAAGTTGCGATCAATCGGAATACGGGCTTCGCGCAAAGCCTCCAAATAGCCGTGCTTGCGTCGCTTCACCATATCGAGGTGATTCGGTCCCCCTATGAAAGCAACTCTGCGCGCCCCCATCTCCAACATGTGCTTTGTAGCATTGTAGGCAGCCACATCACCATCTGCCACAACTTGGGAAAAAAGTTCGGGCAGGCAAGTTCTGCCAAAGAACACAATCGGCATATCCACCTTTGCCATCTGTTCGTAGTGTGAATAATCGGTTGTGTCCTGAGCCAGACAGCTGATAATTCCGTCCACGTGCAAGGCATAAAAATTGTCCACAGCCTTCACTTCCAGTTCGTGGCTCTCGTGGCTGTTGGCCGAAAACACGGAGTAGCCGTTCTTGGAGGCGCAGTCTTCAACGCCATCCAGCACGGAAGCGAAATAATGAGTCACCAGATTGGGGACAATAACGCCAATGATATGAGGAGCTTCTTTGCGCAAACTTTGGGCAAAAGGGTTGGGACGATAGTTGCGGGCCTGAGCCAAAGCCTTAACCTTTTTCTGCATTTCCTCACTCACCTCATGACTTGCATGAAGTGCACGCGAAACGGTTGCTATGCTCACTCCAAGCTCCGCAGCCAAATCCTTTAATGAAGTTCTACGTTTTTTTGCCAAAAGAAACTACAATTAATTAAGAATTATTGACAAATATATGAAAAATAAACGAATTGAAAAAGTATTTAACCAAGATTTTATAAGCCTTGCCCTATCATTCTTTCACAAAGCGTATAACAAAGGAAAATGTCAAACAAATAGACGTTGGACAGAACAAAATGTCTTTCGGTAAAAAGACCGTTCGGTGGGCTGAAACCGGCGCGCCCTATGCTTGCTCCATATAAATATGCAACGCACACCTATAAATAAAAAAGAGACAGTCGGAATCATTGTTCTGAATCCAACTGTCTCATCTGTATATTACTTGATTAGAATGTCATTCTCATCATAAACCTCACCCCGTTGCGGTTGCTTGTAGGCAAATCATTATAGTTGCAACGGTGTACATATTCCACGTGCAGTATCTTGAAAATGTTGTGTATGCCCGCTATCAACTCCACATATGGACGCTTCGGGTCCATCACGTAACAGCCTTCGGGGAACTGCATCAATGTAGCATTTCCGGCATTCTGCGGCAGTGTCGGGTTATTCTTATCGGTGAGTTTTCCCCACAAACACTTCACTCCGAAATACTCTCTCCACTTCAGTTTCTTGAGCAATGGGATTCGGTTGAAGATTTTTCCGTTCATATCCCAAGAAACATCCAGGCTTGCAAAGCGGTCGTTGAGGAACTCCATGTTGTTTATCAGGTTAAAAGTCTCATCCTCGACAATATAGCTCAGGTTGGCTGCGGGCATGATGAGCAAAGGAAATGGCACTCTGTTCCACTGGGCACCGGCCTTGACATGAGTGTCTATCTTGCCCCAGCTTTTCATCCAGAAACGCTTATAGATAGATGCTTCGGTATAGTTGTACTTATAGTCTCCGCCCAAAAATTTGTTCAAGCCGATTGTATGGCCTATCTTAAACACGGGTGCATCCAGATTGATGGGCATGCGACGCTGCTTTGTATTGATATAGGTACGTCCCGGCGCAAGCGTCAATTCGAGTCTCAGTTCTGTTGTTCGCATCTTGCCGTTATGCAGCAAGTCTCCGGCCGCAACATTGTCCGGGAAAACAAAATCGACTCCGCTGTTCAGATTGTTAAAGAACAACCGACCTGCCGCCTCGTTCTCTTCCGTCTTCAATCCTAACATTGTCTTGAAGCCCCATTCATATTCATATTCGAAAAGCAGCTGCTGGCGGTTGTAGAACATCATCTTATCGACAGTGGCCCATTTGAAAGCTGTGAACACGTTGTCTTTGTCGGTGTGAACGAATTTGTCGGAAGGCGAAGTAACATCATAGGTCGATGTGAAAGTCAGTGTGCGCTTGGGGAACTCACGGGGGAGGTATTCTTTCTTGTTGAACGAATAGGTTACCTCGCCCTTGTAATAGTTTTTCTTAGAGCGCCAACCGCGTGCAGCATATCCCGAAAAGAACCAATGCTTATTCAAATTGGCCGTTGTCTGTGCACTGATACGTGTGCGGAATCCATCGATGAAGTTCTTGGTTATGAAGGTGTTCACCGGCCCGATATCAACTTTACTTGGGCGATTTCGGTCGCCCGTTTCCACAAAGTTCTCGATTAAGGCTTTGGCGGCAAAGATAATATATTTGAATCCCTTAACCTGCTCCATACGATGGATAAAGGCATCCATCGAACTCTCGCTCTTGGTGAGTTCCACACTGCGATACTTGTTCCAGAAAGCCTCATCCCGCATCAGTGCATTGGCCTCACGTCGCTCCTTAGTCTTGCCCTTGAACAACTGCTTGGGTAATTCATCAAAAGCATAATCGTCGAGACGAGTTGTGCGGGCAACCATTACCTTTGCCAGCAAATTGGTGACCTTCATCTCGACAATCATATCATCAACACTCAATGCCCATTCTCCATTTGGGAGTTTGCGGAACTCCTGTCTCACCTGTAAATTCTCAACGAAGTTTACGTCACTTCGCTTGGGAATGGTGAGATTGCATCGCTTTACGTGAAGCGTGGAGTCGGCAAGGATATAAAGTTCACCTCTAAATCCAAAGTCCTGCTGGTTGTTGGGGATAAATTGCAGATGATAACAAAGATCGTGGTCTACATAGACCGTGTCCTCAATGTAAAAGCGATAGAATGCAATGGCGTCCTTACCAATAGGCGATGTAAACGGATATTGCAGCAGACGAATCTGATCATCGTATATATCAATATCGGAAAACACGTCCTTCATGGCTACAGTAAGAATGTCGCCGGTCTGGATGAGCTGGTTCACGCCCGTAGAACTTTGACCCTGAATAATATTCTTCTCACTTTTGGGATTCTTGCGATAGATATGTTGCGTCACAGTTTCGTCCACGCTGATAGGGAGAATCAATTTGCCGTTGTAAGGGCTTGTCTCCACTTGGTCGATCAGCCAACGGTGTTTGCTGATGAATCCGGAATCCATATCAGCCTGTGTAATGTCGTTTATCGCACAGGTTAGTTTCTGGTATTTAGTATATTGCAGGTAGTCGTGGTTTTGCAGATCAGTTCGTTTCTTGGCTGCGATTACCCGTTTCATGAGTTCTACGGCAGGGTTGTTCTTTCGACTGTAACGGCCTCGTTTCGATTTCACCACAACCTCATTGAGCTGCTTGGTGTCCGGGCGGAGCTTCACATTGAGTATGGAAGGTGTTTTCGCAGAAATATTTACGGTCTTGGATTTGTACCCAACCGCCGAAAAAGTAAGCTGCCACCCATTGTGCCGAGCTATGGAATATTCGCCCATAGCGTTGCCACTCACCGCCACATGATGCCCCTTGTACGACGCACTCGGATAGAGCAGCGTGTCGCCGGTCTCTGCATCGGTGATGACTCCTTGTATCTGTGCACTGATGCTCGTCGCAAGTATCAGCATCAATGTTGTAAAAAATATCCTGAAACTTTTCATTCGTTTTCTGTTAATTATTATAGACTATGTCTCTAACAATTTTGCCAAATCTGTAATAACAAAGTCCGGCAGTGTCTCGTCATAAGTTTTGTCGGTCCACCCTTTGCCCTTAAACCATGTCGTGTGGCATCCTGCTTTGATAGCCGGCTCTATATCCTTGTAGAAGCTGTCGCCCACAACCATTGTTTCTTCAGGCTTTAACCCAAGACTCTCCACACCCAAACTAAAGATGCGTGCATCAGGTTTGCGTATGCCGACAGCAGCAGATTCTATGACGTCCTTAAAGTATTTGTCAAGTCCAAACTCCTGAAGCACAGTGTTGATATTGCCGTAAAAATTGCTTACGAGTACCATCGGATAGTGTTCGCCCAGTTTCGACAGCACACGACTGCTGTATGCCGTTATTTCCTTTACCCGCTCATACACGTCTGCAAGTACGGCATTGTGGCCGGCTTTAAACTCTTGTTCATCCGCTCCCCACGCTCCGGAAGCGCAAAGATGTTCCATTTCCAGACGAATTTTCACGACAAGTGTCTTATAGAAAGTGAAGTCGGGACGGATTATCGGCTCTGCTCCCAAGGTGCGTTCCGCATACACATAAGCATCACGAAACTGTTGTTCGCTCACCGGAATATGGTTGCGCTGATAGGCACCCCATAACATTTGTCCCCAGTGACAGCCCGCCGTGTCCAGCGTTCCGCCATAATCGAATATATATCCTTTAATCATCGGTCGAAAGTTTAGATAGTTCTGCTGTCATGGACTTGCATAAGTTCTCATGACTTTTGTGCATATATTCGTAAAGAAAATTGAGTATGGTTATTTCGAAAAGGAAGTAAATCCAGGGGCAGTTGAGCAGACACGTGATGTAAAGCACAATGGCACGCACGTTGAATGTCAGGATGTTGGCATAGGTCATCATCGGTCGGCTACCGGCAAGAAACGATTGACGGATAGGCTCCAACGAATCTTTAGAGTGCTTAGCGACGTTTTTCTGCCAAGCAGCAAAGAATTTTTGGAACTTGGGAGTACGCTTTTCCTGATTCCTGCAATATCCTGCATAGTTGCGGTAAAACAATCGAGCCATAACCTGACCTTTCGGCGTTGCCTCATATACAGCGCGTTGCCGGGCATAACTGTCGAGTTCTGACCCTTCCTTTCCTTTCAGGAAAAACAAATGTATCTGCCGATAATAGTCTGCAATCATGGCCTGTGGTGAGTGGCTTAGAATACCGGCGAGCAGAGCCAACACCCATATCCATATCCCCCAATACATCTGGGTGCCGGGAATATGCTGCCCCTGCATACGCAGGCAAAGCCCTATATAGATGGCAATAAACCATATATCTCCCGAAACTCCGTCGAGCACACGCCCCACCAACGTCTTCTTGCCTGTGAGACGAGCCATCTGTCCATCCGTGGAATCACAAAAATTGGCCAACATCAACAGCACCACGCCCATAATATTATGTACAAGATCGGTGTAGTAGAACATCCAACCGGAAGCGATGCCCAAGAAAATAGACAATATGGTAATGGTGTTTGGATGTATGCCCAACCTGTTCCACAAGAGGGCAAAGACCAATCCTATGGGACGGGTAAAGTGCACGTCCAACCACTCTTCCGTGTCGTTCGATTTAAAAGACGCTTGTAATAACTCTTTAAATGTAGACATTTCTTTCTGTATTTTTGCTTGTGCCCTACTTGTTGGGACTATAATTTGACCAAGCTACGCCCGTTTTGACAGTATCTCCACAGCAATAGCCGTTGCCGCCTCCTCCTTACAGCGAGAGAAACTCGGCCAGTCATTGAAATCGATAATATAGTATTTTCCGTCCTTTCCGACAATCGCATCGCCGCCGTAGACATCTATTCCGATAAGTTCGGCAAGTCTTGCGACATCCGTTTGCAATGCCCGGACATCAAATGTGTAATGGTGTGCCCTGCCGTTGCGCGCTTCATCGCCAAACTTTGATATGCCATCATCACTGGGATAAAAATATTTAAACAGGCGCGTGCCCACCCCATAGAACTTCACCAAGTCGCCGGGAATGTGTGGACTGACCACCATATCCTCAATGCCCCGCGCCCGAAAGGCGGCCTTTACACCTTCCAACGCATTCGAATCCCGACAATAAACCACATCCTTGTCCGACTGGGCAGCAGCATCGCCCCGCTTCAACCAGAAACCCTGTGAACTTCCGGCATCGGGCATCGGAACATGATGCTTCCGCATGAAACGGTCGAGCAGCGACCGCCGGCACCGTTCGACAGACTCCGGAGCGTTTACAACAAGTGCGCCGTTTGCCTCCTTAGCAGACAGCTCCTGCAAGGCTTCCGCAGAGCGAGCCATAGAAATGTAACATTCTGCAACGGTCGGACAGCCTGCCAAGTCGGCCTCATCAACCATTGGTATGTCCTCTGTAAGTCCTACCCTGCGCTTTATCTCATCGCAAGTCAGCTTCAATATCCGGCGGTCTCTTTCTACCGAGTTTGGCGAGAATCTGTCGTCACGACGTATGGCGAGAAACTTCTCAACTTCCATATCAACTATTTCCTGTTACACGAATGATTGTTGCCGACAAGAAACGCCTCTGCCTTGGCGATGTCAGAAGCATGATCTATGTCGAATACTTTGGTAAAACCGAAGGCCTTCAAATGTCTGTTGTCACGAATCAGGCCACGCTGGAAGTTGCGCATACGGCTTTCGCCGCGCTGCATACAGTCTTTCAGCGTATCGATTGCACACGGTGCCAGTCCATAGATGCCACCCGATATAAAGGTGTTATCCAAACGATTATCATCGTAAAAGCCCGTGATGTTCATCTGCGCATCGGTACCAACATAGAGCGGTTTCTCGTCGTCCACGAAGTCCGTGACGCCCATCAGTCCGTCTCCTCCCTGTGCCAGCACCTTCTCAAAGGCATCCACATAAGCAGCAAACTCCTGTTCCAAGAAGATGGCATCCACTGTCGTCATCACGAACGGACAGTTGCCCAACAGTCTGCTCAGCTCAAAAAAGGAGTGCATTGAGCTTGGTGTAGTCTTGACTATAAAGCGCAGAGGCACCGGCACACCATCAAGCCCGTTATCGACAATATGTTGCAGATGAGTGCTGACCAATGGCATAAGCTCGTTGCATATCACATCAATCTCTTCAGCACGGTTTTCCAAGAAGATGCGAATTAAACGATCTATGAGATATTCGTCGCCCACCTTGACAAGTGGCTTGGGCGACTTCACCCCCTCTGCCGTTAAACGGGAGCCTTCTCCCGCTGCTATAATTGCGAATTTCATTCCATGTTCATATTTAAACAATTTACAAAATTACTCATATTAGACGACAAAGGAAAACTTTTAAGTTTATTTTTGTTTTAACGTAAAAAACGCATTATATTTGTAAACATTATATATTCATACCCCACAACTTGTTTCACAATTATGTATAAAAGTATATTCAAGTCAGTCTTTTTTTTCCTATTTTTCATATCACCCGCCTTTCTACCCATAGCGACCAACACCGTCTCTGCTGCCGTTCAGCCTTCATCCACCGCCATCGCTCAACCCTCTGACGCCGCCGCCCGCCCAACGACCAAGAAGGTAGCCGTAGTACTTTCAGGTGGCGGAGCCAAAGGCATTGCGCACATTGGGGTGTTGAAGGTCATCGAGCGCGCCGGCATCCCTATCGACATCATCACCGGAACGTCTATGGGCAGCATCGTAGGCGGGCTCTACTGCTGCGGATGGAATGCCACCGCACTGGATTCTACCGTGCGGAAACAAGACTGGGCCTTTCTGCTCAGAGACCGGGAAGACTATTATTCGCAAAATCTTGTCAATCGCGAGAAGCAGAACACCTATCTGCTTTCCAAAACCGTCACAATCAAAAACAAGAAAATTTACAAATCCGGAGGGCTCATTCAGGGCAAGAATCTCATCCGACTGTTCAACAGACTCACGGAGGGATATAACGACTCTATGGATTTCAACAAGCTCCCCATCCCCTTTGCCTGTGTAGCAACCAATATTGTGGATAACACCGAATACGACTTTCACAGTGGCATTCTGCCCAATGCCATGCGCACCAGCATGTCTATTCCGGCAGTGTTCACACCCGTCAGAATGGGCGACATGATGCTCGTCGATGGCGGGCTGCGCAATAACTATCCGGCCGATATTGCACGGAAAATGGGGGCCGACTACATCATCGGAGCCACCGTACAGGGCAAACCCAAAACGGCTGATGACCTGGCCAACGGGGCGTCTATATTAGGCCAAATCGTCGATGTGAACTGTAAGAATAAGTATGACGAAAACATCGCCATCACAGACATTCCCATACGCGTAAACACCGAAGGCTACGGTGCGGCAAGTTTCACCCCAGCAGCCATCGACACCCTCATCAGGCGTGGCGAAGAAGAGGCGATGAAACATTGGGGCGATCTCATGAAGCTCAAACGCAAACTGGGACTGGACGAGGACTACAAAGCCCCACTGCTCAACCCCGGCGCTGCCGCCCTGCAACCCGTTGTGTTTGAAGACGACTCCACCAACAACCGGCCGACCTACGACCGCATGCAAGGCAACCTCGGTGTGAGATTCGACACAGAAAAAGGGGTGGCGATGCAACTCAACGGGCTATACTCAATGGCGGCACACCCCATAGACTTGAAAGCAACCCTAAGGCTCGGAAAAAACATGATGGCATCTGCCATAGCCAACTGGAAACCCAAAGGACTGGTAGACATAGCGCTCGGCTACACCTTCCGACACAACGATTTCGACATATACGAGGAAGGTCACAACGCCTACAACGTGACCTACAATCACCATCAAGTGGGCCTGAACCTGCTCAATATCAGTCTCAAAAACCTGGAATTGGATATCAGCACACGATGGGATTACTACAACTACACGGGAGTTTTGGTATCGAGTAAACTCCTGCGCGATGACTTCAAAATGCAAGATGACTACTATTTCAGCTATCACGCAGAACTCCACTTCAACTCCGAAGACGCTTGGACCTTCCCCACACGTGGCGCAAAATTCAATGCAGAATATGCCTATTTCACCGACAACTTCACCGGTTATAAAGGCCATAAGGGCTTCAGCGAACTTAGTGCCTCGTGGAGAATCTCGTTCAGTCTGAACAAAAGACTGACGTTCCAACCCCTGTTGTATGGAAGAATGCTCTTTGGCAAAGAAATCCCCCTCATCAGGCAGAACGTGATTGGCGGGCAGTGGTTCGGCCACTATATAGAGCAGCAGATGCCGTTCGTCGGTGTTCACCATTTGGAGTTTACCGACCCGCGTTTTGTGGCGTGCCAATTCAAGTTTCAGGAACAACTCACTACCAAAAACTACATACTGCTGAAGATAGCTGCCGCACAGCATAGCGAGAAAACCAAAGACCTTCTTAAACATGGCCCCATGATGGGATACCAGCTGGCCTATTATTATCAGACACTGCTCGGCCCCGTTGGTGGCACACTGAGCTACTCCAACAGAACAAAAAGCGTCGACTTTTTTATCAATCTTGGGTTCCAGTTCTAACCCATCATGGGCTTGCGGCAAGCACCCGTCATAGCAACTTCGGCTCGACTAAAAGATAATTCGCATGGCTATGCAAAAGGCTGACAAAGGAGCGGCATCAACATGTACATCCGTTCGCATGTTGCTTTTGGCGGGCAATGGAAGCTGTAATTATGTAAAATAAACACATGAAAAAAACAACCTTCCGGTCTTAGTGTTCCAGCGAAAAACAGGCTATGTTTTTCCGACAAAACCGTTCCACAATCAACTCGAAAATTCAAACGGTTTGCGGTTAAGCCCTATTCTCATCGCGGGAAAGGCTCAACCGCAGTGCCAATCGACCGTAACCGCCCTGCGTTTAAACTGTTTTCGCGGTGCGGTTAGGCATCAACCGCAGCCGGTTTAGAAAACTTTTTGCGAAGTTTTACTGACAAACGCTCGTTACACGCTGTCGTTCAGCACCATACACAAAACTCGCTAATTTTCGAGTATTTGGCACCAACGTATTTTCAATTCAAAATAAGCGAAAACTGAAGGGATGTTTGTATATATTTTTCCTGATAATTAACAGAGATTATCCCAACCCATTCGTATTCATCAGACAGCTGAAACGGGTAGTGCCGGAACATTATAAATATACACCGAAAAGCTGTTTCTTCAAGTTCGTCTTGATGAATTCAAAAGAGCCTGAGATGGCCGCTCTCCGTTCACGGAATGGAAAGGATAAATGCCATGCTCCACCAAAGGTCGAAACCACCGCCCTACGGCAGCCGGTCTGTCGCAAAAAAAATATGAAAAACTCACTCTGAAGCCGTCTCTAAAGCTGGTTTATCACCATTCAATATCTAAAAACCCTAAGCCCTATCCTTCTCCCGTATCGCAACCAAGAAAGCAAAGCACAGCCATTACGCAGCATACCCATACACAAACTATACAATAAGCCAATCGTTCCTACAAATTTAGGCATAAATAATTACCAATTTATTTGTATATATAAAATAAAAACTCTAAGTTTGCAAATTGTTAAATAATAGGAAAAAACAGGAATTAACCATTTAAAAATATCATAAAAGTATGAAGAAGTACAACTTTAATGCCGGTCCTTCGATGCTTCCCCGCGAAGTGATTGAAAACACCGCAAAGCAGATTTTGGATTTCAACGGCTCCGGTCTGTCAATCATGGAAATCAGTCACCGTGCTAAGGATTTCCAACCGGTGGTTGACGAGGCTCAGGCCTTGATCAAGGAATTGCTCGACATCCCGGAAGGCTACTCCGTGATTTTCCTCGGTGGCGGTGCCTCGCTGCAGTTCACCCAGATTCCTGCAAACTTTCTCATCAAGAAGGCCGGATACCTCAACACGGGTTCATGGGCCAAGAAAGCGCAGAAAGAGGCTAAACTGTATGGCGAGGTGGTAGAGGTTGCTTCTTCTGCCGATAAAAATTACACCTATCTGCCTCACGGATTTGAAATCCCCACGGATTTGGACTATCTGCACATCACGACCAACAACACCATCTATGGCACGGAGCTTCGCGAAGACATCGACTCTCCCGTACCATTGATTGCCGACATGTCGTCAGACATTATGAGCCGTCCGGTTGATGTTTCAAAATACACCGCAATTTTTGCCGGTGCCCAGAAAAACATGGCTATGGCGGGCGTTACCGTCATTATCGTGAAAGACGATATGCTCGACAAAGCTCCACGCGAGCTGCCCACCATGTTGAACTATCGCACACACGTAGACAAGGGCTCCATGTTCAACACACCGCCTGTTGTTCCTATCTATTCGCTGATGGAAACCATGCGATGGGTGAAGGCACAGGGCGGAGTGAAAGAAATGGATCGCCGTGCAAAGGAGCGTGCAGAGATTCTCTATGGAGAAATAGACCGCAACAAACTGTTTCACGGTACTGTTGTTGAAGCCGATCGCTCATTGATGAACATCTGTTTCATCATGAACGAGGACTACAAGGAGTTGGAAAAACCGTTCCTCGACTTTGCCACAGAGCGCGGCATGGTAGGCATCAAGGGTCACCGTTCGGTGGGCGGATTCCGTGCAAGCTGCTACAACGCACAGACCTTGGAAGGCGTGAACGCCCTCGTGAAGGTCATGAAAGAATTTGAAGCTCAACATTAATCCATCCGGTCCCTTCCTCTATGGGGAGGGGCCGTTGATTTATAAAACGTCAAACCAGAAAACAATAGAACTATGAAGATACTCATTGCTACAGAAAAACCTTTTGCGGCAGTGGCCGTTGAGGGCATCAAAAAAGAGGCCAAACAGGCCGGACACGAAATCGTGTTGTTGGAAAAATATACCGACAAACAACAGTTGCTGGACGCAGTGGCAGATGCAGACGCAATGATTGTGCGCTCTGACAAGGTTACTCCGGAAGTGTTGGACGCTGCCAAAAAGCTGAAAATCGTTGTTCGTGCCGGTGCTGGCTACGATTCTATCGATACCGAATACGCCAAACAGAAAGATATTGTGGTGGAAAACACACCGGGACAGAACTCGAATGCTGTGGCCGAATTGGTATTGGGACTTTTAGTTTACACCGTGCGCAACTTCTACAATGGAAAGGCCGGCACCGAGCTTAAAACCAAGAAATTGGGTATTCTGGCTTTTGGAAACGTAGGGCGCAATGTTGCCCGTATAGCCAAGGGATTCGGTATGCAGGTATATGCTTATGATGAATATTGTCCGAATGAGGTCATAGAGGATGCCGGTGTCCGTGCCGCACAATGCCGCAACGATTTGTTTAAGGACTGCGACATCGTGAGTCTCCATATTCCCGCAACGGCCGAGACTAAGCAGAGCATTAATTATGAGGTTGTAAACCAGATGAAAAAGGGTGGAATCCTCATCAACACGGCGCGCAAGGAAATAATCGATGAGCCGCAGTTACTGAAGTTATTGGAAGAGCGCGAAGACTTAAAGTTCATCACCGACATCAAGCCCGATGCAGATGAAGAATTCCGTAAGTTCGAAGGTCGCTATTTCTCCACACCCAAGAAGATGGGTGCGCAGACCGCAGAGGCCAACATCAATGCGGGCATCGCAGCCATCAAGCAGATTAACGCCTTCTTTAAGGATGGCGATACTCGCTTCCAAGTGAACAAATAATATTGACAATCGTCCACCCCTGCACACCGGTCAGGTCGCTGCAAGGGATAGGAATATTTCACTATCAACAGGTCTTTCGGTCTTAAAGTATGTATGCCATACATCACTTTATCTCGCTGAAGACCTGTCATCATTATTAAACCAAAAATCTAACTATGGCTACAGTAAAACCATTTAAAGGTGTTCGTCCACCCAAGCAGCTTGTCGAAGAAGTACAATCACGCCCCTACGACGTTCTCGACTCAGAAGAAGCGCGCGCAGAGGCAGGCGACAATGAGAAATCGCTGTATCATATCATCAAGCCCGAAATAAACTTCGAGCCGGGCACATCCGAATATGATACCAGAGTGTATCAGAGTGCAGCGGAGAACTTCAAGAAGTTCCAGAAAGAAGGATGGCTCGTGCAAGACGAAGCCGAACACTACTACATCTATGCACAAACCATGAACGGCAAGACACAATATGGACTGGTCGTGGGAGCGTATGTGCAGGATTATATGACGGGTGTTATCAAGAAGCACGAACTGACACGGCGTGATAAGGAAGAAGACCGCATGAAACACGTCCGTGTGTGCAATGCCAACATCGAGCCGGTGTTTTTCGCCTATCCGGACAACGAGGTGCTCAACGACCTGCTGATGCGGTATGCAGAACAGGTGCCGGAATACGATTTCATCGCTCCGATAGATGGTTTCAGGCATCAACTGTGGATCGTTTCGGACAGCACAGACATCGAAACCATCACCAACGAATTTGCCAAGATGCCGAGCCTGTATATTGCTGACGGTCACCATAGGTCGGCAGCGGCAGCACTTGTAGGAGCAGAAAAGGCACGACAAAATCCTAAACACAACGGCAAAGAGGAATACAACTACTTCATGGCCGTATGTTTCCAAGCCAGCCAGCTCACGATTCTTGACTACAATCGCGTAGTGAAAGACCTGAATGGTATGAGTGCTGAGGAGTTCCTCAAGGCTTTGGAGCATGACTTCTCCGTAGAGAAGAAGGGATCGGAAGCCTACAAACCACAGCGCCTTCACGAGTTCTCACTGTATCTCGACAACTGTTGGTACAGTCTGGTTGCCAAAACCGGAACCTACAATGACAATGATCCTATCGGCGTTCTCGACGTAGACATCTCAAGCGGGCTCATTCTTGACAAACTGATGGGTATCAAAGACCTGCGCTCAGACAATCGAATTGACTTCGTTGGAGGTCTTCGTGGCTTGGAAGAATTGGAACGCAGGGTAGACAGTGGTGAAATGAGATGGGCATTAGCGCTCTATCCCGTTTCAATGAATCAGATTATGAACATTGCCGATTCGGGCAAGATCATGCCACCAAAGGCTACTTGGTTTGAGCCCAAACTGCGTTCCGGACTCATTATTCATAAGCTGGAGGATTAAATTTACAGTGAGCAAGTGTAAACGCTAACAGTTTGAATGGAAGACAGTTACAAAACTATCACAAGCATAGGCGAGGGATATTACACCGAAAAAAGGAGTAAGTTCCTCGCTTTTGCGCATCATGTGGAAACTCCGGAAGAGGCTATGGAAATTGTGGACAGCTATCGTAGGAAATACCATGATGCCCGCCACTGCTGTTATGCCTATATGATTGGTGCAGACCGTAGCACGTTCCGTGCCAACGATGATGGTGAGCCGTCTTCTACAGCAGGCAAACCTATTCTCGGACAAATAAACTCTAATGAACTCACCAACATCGTTATTTGCGTGATACGCTATTATGGTGGTGTGAATCTCGGAACGGGTGGACTTATTGTTGCCTATCGAACGGCAGCCGCAGATGCTATCCAACATTGTGTGGTCGAAGAAAGATTGGTTGAAGAAGAAATCAAATTCTCGTTCTCATACTCTATGATGAACAGTGTGATGAGAGTTGTTAAGGAGATGGGTGCACGCATTGTTGCTCAAAACTTCCAAGAGCATTGCGAGTTGAGCTTAGCCATACGAAAAAGTCTTGCGGACGAAATGCGCGCAAGACTGGAACAGATTAGATACGAATAAGTACCTTTTTATTTCTTCATTAGTTTGTCTATTTCGTCAAACTTCTTACCCATATTCAAATTCAAATAGATGGTATAAAGGGGCAACCCCCATGTATCTATCCTGTCTTCACGCATCTTCCGATAGGTCTCTAAATAGGGCAAAGCCTCTCGATAATAGTTGAGGACAGTCTTTTTACGCTTTGCTGTTTGATTGACAGACTTCTCCAAAGTAACTCCTTCGTTGTATTTTGCAAGTCCGGCATTCAAATAAGCCTCCGGCAAACTGTCGTTTACATGCAGCAAGGAGTCACTGATCAAAAAGCTTTCCTTGTATTTTCCAAGATTCAGCAACAGCGAACTCTTGGTGACATGATACACCAATTTCGTACTATCAGATGCCAATGCTTCATCGGTTAGGGCCAAAGCCTTGTCCCATTCCCGTTGCTGGGAATAATGATCGACAAGGTGAGAATAGAAGAAAGGCGTCGAAGGATACAACTCAAAACCATCTTTCAAGGTCTTGACATATTGTGTTGTGTCACCCATTAGTAAATAGGTGTCCGACAAGTATTGCATAGCCGACTCATGATGAAGCTTGTCCTGCAGTGCAAGCGAACTGTGTTTCATCACCTTTGCCGTATCTTTCAATTTATAACCACAGTACATGGCCCAATAAGATACTACCGGCAGGGACTTGTCTTTCGATGCATAGTGATAGGCTCGAAACAAAGGATGCTCTACGGTGCCGATGTATTGGTCAAGCATTTTGTATGCTTCGGCATACTCTTGCTTGCGTATCAGAAACAAGCCACCATTGTAAAGATTAGGGCGTAAAGTGTTAAGGAGCTCTGAATTTGACTTGCGGTATTCCGGCCTGATGCGTCCCTTTTTATCGGGCAAGACATCTATGGAGTCGTATGTCTGCATCACATCAAACATTCTTGAGGCAATATTGAACAAGGAAACCGTATCATACCGTTGTTTTAAATACAGTTTTTCGTTACCCTGCTCATACTGCTTGCGCAAACTTTCGAACAGAATATCCCATATTTTCTTATTGTTACGATTGGTGGAGTCCTCCAAAAGGTGCATCATAGACTGTTCGGCCTTATCAAGATTATTGCCCTTCTTCACCCAATCCCGAGCCGCAGAGATTTCTCTCTTTTGAGAAAACGCACTGCAACAAACCAACAATAATATAAGTATGTAAATTATCCTTCTCTTCATTTTACAAATCTCCCTTACCAATTCCCTTTCTCTTAATACCTTATAAACAACGTCGGGGCTCCTCAAAGAAAGGCTACTGCTTATCAAATTAAAAACAGCCCCATTAACAAACATTGTTGAAAATGGGGCTGTCAATTATATAATTGTTATTGCTTTAACAGTTTTTCCATTTCCAAAGTGCGTGGATCGTCGGCCGCATAAACCAAGTAATAGCACTGGTACAATGGATATGCCCAATTTGCCTTTTCACGGTTGGGGTCTATTTCCTTAGCTTTTTCCAAATATCCCATTGCTTCCTGATACAACTTCTTCTGCTCATCACGGTTGTTTTCAATTTGAGAAGCCTTTGCATTGATGGAGAATCCAAGATAGGTTAATACTACAGGATTCGTATCTTCAATGGCTATTGACTTCTTGAAAGCATCAATGCACTCGTCCCAATTAGGCTTTTCCGCAGTAGAGTTACGGTTTAACAGGGTCTGTCCCTTCAATGCCCAAGCTGTGAAACTGTTAGGATCTTTGGCAAGTTTGTCGGCAATAACAGCATCCAATTCGGCTGCCATGTCCAAGCCACTGTACATATTACATAATGTAGCAAAGACCGTTTCGTTGGCTGGTTCCTTTTCATAGAGCGTCTTCATTTCGTTTGCAAAGTTCACCGAATCGGCATGAGATTTCAGGTTAAACTGCATAATCGAAAACTTAAAGTTCTCTGCTTGCTTGCGCATTTCAGCGTCCTGCATGGCAATATCTGCATATTTCAATGCACGATCATACTGTTTTGCCTGATAGGCATACTGTGCAGTATAATAGGCTACCTGTCCTAAGAATTGTTTTTCCTGCTCTTTTGACGGCTTAAATATTGGGTTATCGTCTGTGTCGAGGAACGTTCCCCAATACTTCAGCACATTCTCCTCATTGGCAGCTTGAGCATAATAGTTACCGGCTGTAACCAATTGCAGACGAGCGTTTGTAATCAACGGTGTAAGGGCATCCGTAAACTTGGGTTTCACCTTACCCTTTGCATCAGGCATTGCATCGTATTTGATACATTCCAATCCGTTCATTGTTGCATCGTATGCAGCCTGATAGAATCCTATCGTATCATAGGGCTCCTCCTTTGTCTTGGTAATTTGAGCCTGCATATTGGCAGTCTGAACGGCTGTCTCCTTGTCGAACTTCTCCAACGCGAGCTTGGTAACGTGTTCATATGCCTTAGCTTTCTCCTTGTTGTCTGCCAACTGTTCAAAGTTGGACTTCAACAACTGGACAGCCTCTGCATATTGCTTTGACTTGGTAATGGCCTTCAGAGCATCACTGTCTCCGGCAAAAACTGCTGATGTGCTAAGCATCATCACGGCCGCAATCATTATTTTCTTCATATACATATAAAATTGATATTATACTTCCTGTTTATGATTTTCTTATAGAGAAGACGTATAACGGGAACTTGTTGTTACTTTTCAGAGCCTGTTATTTCGTCTATATCTACAGGCGAATCGTCACTTTTTTCTTCTGTAGATGCTTCAGACTTCTGGGGCGACTCGGCTGACTGTCCGCTTGTCTCCTCCTCATTCTGCGCCTTTTCTTCC
The DNA here is from genome assembly GCA_937995875.1 of uncultured Bacteroidales bacterium. Lineage (GTDB taxonomy): Bacteria > Bacteroidota > Bacteroidia > Bacteroidales > Bacteroidaceae > Prevotella. Next base: position 34,012 of record CALKIW010000007.1, read on the forward strand.
TCTAACGCAGCTTCCAATTCTGATGACATCACCTTGCAAACGCTTGCAATGGTATCGTTCTTCTTCGTGAGATTGATCAACCGGACACCCTGAGTTGCACGTCCCATGACACGCACTTCGGCTACCGCCAGACGAATTACTATACCACTCTTGTTGATAATCATCAGGTCGTTGGCATCGGTCACATTCTTAATAGCCACCAACCGACCGGTTTTCTCGGTAATGGCCATCGTCTTGACGCCCTTTCCTCCACGATTAGTCTTGCGGTATTCCTCAACATCCGAACGCTTACCGTAGCCTTCTTCACTGACTACCATCACCGTCTCGGCTTCTGCATCGTCCACCACAATCATACCAATCACAGCATCATCGTCGTCATCAATACGCATTCCGCGCACTCCCGTAGCCACACGTCCCATCGGCCGGATTGTGTTTTCGTCAAAGCGGACAGCACGCCCATTGCGGTCGGCCAGGATGAGTTCGTTGTTTCCATTGGTCAGACGAACATCCACCACCTCGTCGCCCTCAACAATATTGATGGCAATAACACCATTGGCTCGCGGACGGGAATATTCCCTCAGACTGGTTTTCTTCACCGTACCGTTCTTCGTTGCAAACACAACATAGTGACTGTCTACAAATTCTTCGTCTTCAAATCCGCGACCACGCAAACGCAAGAAAGCATTGACAGCATCGTCAGGATCGATGTTAAGCAAGTTCTGAATGGCTCGTCCCTTCGAGGTTTTGTCGCCTTCGGGAATGTCGTAGCAGTGCAACCAGTAGCAGCGTCCCTTCTTGGTGAAGAACATCATAGTCTGGTGCATTGTTGCCGGATAGATATATTCGGTGAAGTCTTTGTCGCGTGTCTGTGCACCCTTAGAGCCTACTCCACCACGCGCCTGCTCACGGAAATCGCTCAGCGGGGTGCGCTTGATATAACCCAAATGGCTCACTGTGATAACCACCGGATCATTGGGATAGAAGTCCTCAGCATTAAACTCATGCTCATCGAGAATAATCTGGGTGCGGCGCTCGTCGCCATATTTCTCTTTTACTTCCTGAAGTTCGGCCTTCATCACCTGTTTACACTTCTCCGGATCGTCGAGAATAGACTGTAACTCATCTATGAGCTTCATCAAATCTTCGTATTCAGCATGAAGCTGATCCATACGAAGACCGGTGAGCTGCGACAAACGCATATCTACGATAGCCTTCGACTGAAGATTGTCCAACTCAAACCGCTTCTCCAAATTGGCCTGTGCTTCCGCAGGAGTCTTGCTGCCACGGATAATATGAACCACCTCATCGATATTATCGCAGGCAATGATCAGACCTTCCAAGATGTGAGCACGTTCCTGCGCCTTTTTCAAGTCGAATTTAGTGCGACGAATGGTCACTTCATGACGATGCTCAACAAAATAACTGATACACTCGCGCAGCGTCAACAGTTTCGGACGGAGCAGCGAATGATCCTTCGGATTTGGAATCAGCGCAATATTGTTCACCGAGAACGAGCTTTGCAGGGCGGTCATTTTGAACAGTTTGTTCAGAATCACGCGGGCATTGGCATCGCGTTTCACATCGACCACGATACGCATACCCTGACGACCCGACTCGTCGTTCACATTGGATATTCCTTCAAGCCTTCCCTCTTTCACGAGTTCGGCGATATACTCGATGAGTTGCTGCTTGTTTACACCGTAGGGAATCTCTGTCACCACAATTCTATCGTGGTTTTCATCGGTCTCTATCTCCGCCTTGGCACGCATCACCACGCGCCCGCGTCCGGTGTTATAAGCATCTTTTACACCTTGTACACCATATATATATGCACCCGTTGGGAAGTCCGGAGCAGGGATATACTCCATCAGGCCTTCCGTGTCGATGTCCGGATTGTCGATAAACGCACAACAACCATCGATCACCTCGCCCAAGTTATGGGTAGGCATATTGGTGGCCATTCCCACAGCAATACCGTTGCCGCCATTCACCAGTAGGTTAGGTATTTTGGTTGGCATCACGGCAGGCTCCTTCAACGTGTCATCGAAGTTGTTGGTCATGTCCACCGTATCCTTGTCGATGTCGTCCATGATATGCTCGCCCATCTTCGCAAGGCGACACTCGGTGTAACGCATGGCAGCAGGCGAGTCGCCGTCTACACTACCAAAGTTTCCCTGCCCATCAACGAGCTTGTAACGCATATTCCAATCCTGTCCCATTCGCACCAGCGCACCATATACCGAACTGTCGCCGTGAGGGTGATACTTACCAAGCACCTCACCTACCACGCGCGCACATTTCTTATAAGGTTTGTCACTGGTGTTGCCCAAACCGAGCATTCCGTAGAGAATACGGCGATGTACAGGCTTGAACCCATCTCGCACATCGGGCAGCGCACGAGCAACAATCACCGACATGGAATAGTCGATGTAAGAAGACTTCATTTCTTCCTCTATGTTGATCTTCAAAATTCTGTCCCGATCAATCGTCTGATTTTCGTCCATTTAATACTTATATTATTTTACTTAAAATTCGATTTAAAGCCATTTATTTGCGTTCTGACGCGTTTTAGGGGGCTTACAAAGTGTAAAAGTACGAAGTTTTTTCGGATATTACAAGCTTTCAAATCGAAAAATCAGCCTAATTTGAAAACATTAATAAGTTTTATGACTGCCAAACACGTAACTTCTCATAGGGAACGGCTCAGCGTTCAAGGTTTTCTATCATAATAAGGTGGAAAAATCATCAATGCGAGAGGCTTCATCTAAACCGACGGTCAGGCAGAAACGCTGCCTCCCCGCCACCCTACTATCTCTGCACTAAGGGGTATAAATGCAAAATCGCCCGGACATCACGTCCAGACGATTTTTCTTCTTCTCAAATGTTTTAGCAATTTGTCTTTATGTAGTTATGGTCTTAGAAATCACTTTTGTGTTCTTGTTTGTTGCTGGTGCAAAGATAGCCAGAAAATTGACTTGCATCAAATAAGGGCACCTGTTTTAGTCAAAAATCAACGTAAACGTTTACGGAAACTGTTGCGATTTTTATCAATATCTGACTGCCAAGCAGCTGTCTTGGACGTATTGTTACATCATAGCAAAAAAACATTTAGCAGTGGTATTTTTCTTTACAACAATGCCTTTATATTTCGATTATTCTGAAACAAACCTGCTTCCGTCCGAAATACGCGAAATATACGGAGATTTGCAATTTGCTGATAATCAGAGCTTTTTATAAAAGCGCCATGATGTCAATCGTTTCTCCCCATGCGGTTGAGTATCAAACGGCAAAACGGTTAGACCTTAACCGCCCTGCGAATAAGGCTCTTCCGCGTGGCGGATAAGGCCTAAGCGCACCGCGATTGAGCCTCCATCGCAAAATGGCGGAACACAAACGTCACAGGCGAGGCTGTTTTGATGCTGCGCAGAGTGACCGTAACGGTAAAAACATAGCCCTTTTTGCGCTGGTTGCTCTGAAAACAATCGCCGAAAAACAGTAATCTATTTTAACATCATGGGGGATGATAAAGCGGGTGGATACCGGCTCGAAGTGCGCGTCAAAATTTGACGAACGCACATTTCAGGACGCGTTTAGGCAGCCCTGCCAAATGATGAGAGAACAACGACCAAACTTGCAGGAAGCATTTTTCAAATTTGAGGGAAGCCATGCTGTGTATGACCCAAGGCCGTTTCCTGACAGTCTGATGGTTGAAACATTTATTAAAAGATGATTCAAACATTTATTAAAAAAGGAGCGACAACATCCATGCTTTTGTTAAAAACATAGGACGCGAAATGGTAGTTTCCAATCTTTTCTGTATCTTTGCACTTATATTATAATAAGGTTTAGATGAAAGAATTTGTGATTTCCGAAGTCAAGGCAGAAACGGCTGTGCTCGTGGGGCTTATCACCCCACAACAGAACGAAGCCAAAACTGAGGACTATCTTGACGAACTCGAGTTTTTAGCAGACACAGCAGGTGCCGTAACCGTGAAAAGATTCACGCAGAAAGTTGGTGGAATTAACCAAACAACCTATGTGGGAAAAGGAAAACTCGCAGAAATAAAACAATATATCAAAGACGAAGAAGACAACGAACGCGAAGTTGGTATGGTCATCTTCGACGACGAGTTGTCGGCCAAGCAAATACACAACATCGAGAAAGAACTGAAAGTAAAAATACTGGACCGCACATCGCTCATTCTCGATATTTTTGCCATGCGCGCACAGACCGCCAGCGCCAAAACCCAAGTGGAGTTGGCGCAATACAGATACATGCTGCCCCGACTGCAACGTCTGTGGACCCACCTCGAACGCCAGGCAGGCGGCTCCGGAGCCGGCGGCAAGGGCTCTGTTGGCCTGCGTGGACCGGGAGAGACCCAGCTCGAAATGGACCGCCGCATCATTCTGCAACGAATCACACTGTTGAAGAAACGGCTCGAAGATATTGACAAGCAGAAGAAAACACAACGCAAGAATCGAGGACGCCTCATTCGTGTGGCCTTGGTGGGGTACACCAACGTGGGCAAGTCTACGATTATGAATCTACTGGCCAAAAGCGACGTGTTTGCGGAGGATAAACTGTTTGCCACCCTCGACACTACCGTGCGCAAGGTGGTTGTGCTAAATCTGCCATTTCTGTTGGCCGACACGGTGGGGTTTATCCGAAAACTGCCCACCGACTTGGTAGAATCCTTTAAATCAACGCTCGATGAGGTGCGCGAGGCCGATATGCTGCTGCACGTGGTAGACATCTCACATCCCGATTTCGAGGAGCAGATTCGTGTTGTGAACGCAACCCTGAAAGACCTCGAATGTGCCGACAAACCACAAATGATCATTTTTAACAAGATAGACAATTACCGTTGGGTAGAGAAAGAGCCGGACGACCTTACGCCCGAAACCAAAGAAAACATCACGCTCGAAGAACTCAAGCATACATGGATGGCCAAGCTCGACGAAAACTGTCTCTTCATATCGGCCAAACAAAAAGACAACATCGATGAGTTCAGGGATGTGCTCTATCGAAAAGTGCGCGAGCTGCATGTGCAGAAATATCCATACAACGACTTCTTATATCCAATAATAGATTGATACATATCGTTTCATTCACTCCAAATTAAACAACTATTCAAACACCCACACTCCCACACTCCATTGAAAGGCTCAACGCTCCGTCACCGTTTCCGGCTGGAAGCCTTCCTCATATAGAGGCTTTGGGAATGGTCTTTGCAAATTATAATTTATGGAATACAGACAACTTACCGAAGAAGAGATTATCACCCTCGAAGACCGCAACTGCTGGGCCGAAGATTGGAGCAGCATTTATGTTTCCGACGATTTCAAACCTAATTACATGCATCGCGTCATGCTCTATGGCGAAGTTTATATCGGTGCATTCGAGAAAAACATAGAAGTGACCAAAGGGTTTCTGAAACATTCGGGCATCAACAATGCCACGTTGAGGAATGTAACCGTAGGCGACAACTGTCTTATCGAAAACATCGGAAGCTACATCAACAACTATACCATTGGCGACGACTGCCACCTCTCCAACATATCGACCATAGAAACCACCGATGGCGCTACATTCGGCGAGGGCAATCTGATTTCGGTGCTCAATGAAGTGGGCGAGGGAAATCTTGTGTTCTTCAAAGAACTCAACAGCCAGTTTGCAGCTTTCATGGTGAAACACTTTCAAGATAAAGAGCTGAAAGATAAAATCCGCCGGATTATCCGCGAAGAAATCGCGATGACAAGTCCGGAACGGGGCACCATCGGCAATCGGGTAAAGATTGTGAACACCAAAGAGATAACCAACACAGTGATTCACGACGACTGTGAAATAAACGGCGCATCCCGGCTGAGCGACACCACCATCATGAGTTCGCCCAACGCCAATGTATATATAGGTACGGGCGTTATATGCGAAAACTCCATTGTATGCGACGGCTCCTCTATCATCAATTCGGTGAACATGCATGATTGCTTCGTGGGTGAAGCCTGCCACATCAGCAACGGCTTTACAGCTTCTGCCAGCGTTTTCTTTGCCAACAGCTACATGAGCAACGGTGAGGCCTGTGCCGCTTTCTGCGGCCCTTTCAGCGCGAGCCACCACAAAAGCTCGCTGCTTATCGGCAGTATGTTCAGTTTCTACAATGCCGGCTCAGCCACCAACTTCTCCAATCATGCCTACAAAATGGGACCCATGCACTGGGGTATTTTGGAACGCGGCACGAAAACGGCAAGTGGCGCCTATGTGCTTATGCCTGCTACGATCGGAACATTCAGCGTATGCTTTGGCAAACTGATGCACCACCCCGACACCCGCAACCTGCCCTTCTCCTATCTCATAGCCTATGGAAGCACGATGTATCTGTCGCCGGGACGCAACATCACCACCGTTGGTCTGTATCGGGATATACGGAAATGGCCCAAACGAGACCTCCGGCCGGAAGGCTCCCAAAAGAGCATCGTCAATCAAGACTGGCTCTCGCCGTTCTCGGTTGGTGAGATTATCAGGGGCAAGGAAATCCTCGAAAAACTGCAAAGCGCATCGGGTGAGGACGTGTCAAGCTATAATTTCCATGAATATGTCATCAATGCGTCCTCGCTGAAAAAAGGTATCAAATACTACGATATTGCCCTCCGTATTTATATGGGAGCGGTTTTAAAACGCGTGCGCAAACGCTATCAAGGCATTGTGCCACCCACGACAGAAATAGGATTGGGCGATTGGAATGACCTGGCAGGACTGCTGTTGCCCGACTCGGAAGAACAGCGCGTGGTGCAGGACATTAAAGACGGCACACTCGATACCGTTGAAAAAATCCTGAAGCGATTTGAAGACATCAACGACAACTATCGTGCATACCAGTGGGCATGGACTTATCAGCTCATACTCGATTACTACGGGCTGACCGAACTGACTGAAGAAAGTGCCGAAAAAATAAGGCATGATTACATCGAGGCACGTCGGGCTTGGATTGCCGAGATACGCAAAGACGCCGAGAAAGAATATCAAATGGGAGACGTGGAGGAGCATGTCTTCAATAATTTTGTCAATAGTCTCGACCACGAAGTGGATTACGAAGATTGATCGCAGGCATAAACTCACGAACATACCAATATTCAACATAGAAAATAATGAACTTCAAATACCATCTGGCAGCATTGGCAGCCACTGTATGTACAGCTGTTTCAGCACAGACCTACCATTATGAGAGCGTGCAGGGAGACCCCATGCATACGCGGATATACACGCTCGACAACGGACTCAGGATATACTTGTCGGTTAATAAGGAAAAGCCGCGCTTGCAGACATATATTGCCGTGCGCACCGGGTCACGCAACGACCCCGCCGAAACCACTGGTCTGGCACACTATCTGGAGCACCTCATGTTTAAAGGCACAACCCATTTTGGATCGAGCAACACAGAAGCCGAAGCTCCCCTGCTCGACTCTATCCAAAACCGATATGAAGCCTATCGGCTGCTCACGGAGCCGAACGCCAGAAAGAAAGCCTATCACGAGATAGACTCCCTCTCCCAACTGGCAGCGCAATACAACATTCCCAACGAGTATGATAAGCTCATGTCGTTCATCGGATCGGAGGGAAGCAATGCTTACACATCGAACGACGTGACCTGCTATGTTGAGAACATTCCGGCTAACGAAATCGAGACTTGGGCCAAGATTCAAGCCGACCGCTTCCAGAATATGGTCATTCGTGGATTTCACACCGAATTGGAAGCCGTGTACGAGGAATACAACATTGGTTTGACCAACGACGGACGCAAGTCGTGGGCGGCTCTCAACAAGAAGCTCTTTCCCACACATCCCTATGGCACGCAAACCACAATCGGGACGCAGGAGCATCTTAAGAATCCCTCTATTGTCAATATCAAAAACTATTTCAATCGCTATTATGTCCCCAACAACGTGGCCATCTGTATGGCCGGAGACTTCGATCCCGATGAGGTGATGGCTATCATAGACAAATATTTTGGAGACTGGAAACGAAGTTCCACCCTTTCCCGACCGGAGTATGCGCCCATGCCCGAACTCACAGCTCCCGTAGACACAACGGTTGTCGGGCAGGAAGCCGAGTATGTACTGATGGGATGGAGAACGAAAGGTGCGGCCAGCTATCAGGCAGACACACTTCGTGTAGTGGCTGACATATTGCAAAACGACAAGGCCGGACTGTTCGATGCAAACCTGAATCTGCCCATGAAGGTGCAGGGAGCGGGTGCTATCTATGAAGGACTACACGACTATGGACTACTGATCTTGGAGGGCATGCCCAAACAAGGACAATCGCTCGAAACCGTAAAAGACCTGCTGATTGCAGAAATCGACAAGCTAAAGAAAGGAGATTTTGACGAGACCTTGCTGCAAGCCGTGATCAACAACATGAAGCTGGACTATTATCGGTCGCTGCAAAGCAACAAGTCGCGGGCAGACAGATTCGTAGATGCCTTTATCAACGAGCAGCAATGGGAAGACCAAGTGCGCGCGTTAGACCGCATTTCGGGAATGACCAAAGCTCAAATCGTTGCCTTTGCCAATCGCCATCTGGGCGACAACCATGTGATTGTCTATAAGAAGCAAGGGGTTGATACAAGCATCAAGAAGATTGACAAGCCTGCCATCACGCCGATTCCCACCAACAACGACAAGCAGAGCCAATTCCTGAAGGAAATTGTCAATACCCATGCCACACCTATAGCACCTCGCTTTGCGGACTTCGACAAGGACATGACGAGGAACACCATCGACGACAACACGAAGTTGCTGTACAAGCAGAACAATGATGACGACCTTTTCAATCTGGAATTCGACTTCCCCGTTGGCAACGAAACTGACAACCGTCTTGACGTCGCCCAAGCTTTATTCGACTATGCCGGTACGCCAAAGATGACTGCCAACGATGTGAAAAAGGCTTTCTACAATCTCGCGTGCGACTTTAACGTGCGCGTTTCCGGCAACCACACACGGTTCTCCCTCAGCGGACTCAATGAGAACATGCCTGCGGCTTTAAAGCTGTTCACAGACCTCATTGAGAATGCAGAGCTGGAAAAAGAGGAATATAACAAGGTGGTAGACCTTATATTAAAAGAGCGCGAAGACCGCAAGCAGAATCAGAGAGCAAACTTTTCTGCCCTGCAAAACTATGGCATCTATGGAGCTTCGAGCCCTATACTCAACACCATGACCGCCGAACAGCTGAGGCGCGCCGATGGCAAACAACTGCTGCAAACCCTGAGCAACGTGCGCCATCTCAACGCGATGACGGTCATGTATTACGGTCCCACGCCAATAGCCGACCTCACCTCACTCGTTCAGCACACCTATCCTAAAAAGAAAGTTACGGCTACTCAACCGATCACTCGTGGAGAATACAAGGCACAAGCCACTCCCAAGACAGAGATATTGTTGGCTCCCTATGATGCCAAGAACATCTACATGATGCAGTATCACAACGAAAACCGCACATGGACTCCCTCCAATGCAGCTATCAACGCGTTGTTCAATGAGTATTTCGGTGGTGGAATGAATGCTGTGGTCTTTCAGGAATTGCGAGAGGCTCGTGGTCTTGCCTATTCTGCTGCAGCCCGCTACAATGAGCCTAAACAGCAGAAAGACAACGAAGATTTCTTTACCTACATCATCACGCAAAGCGACAAGATGATGGATTGCATCGGTGAATTCAATAATCTTCTCAACCAAATGCCTCAACGACAGGCAGCATTCGATCTGGCCAAACAGAGCCTGCTAAAGAGCCTGGCCACCAAGCGTACCACTCGATTTGGAATACTCGAAGCCTACATGAAAGCCCAAGATCGAGGTCTGAACTACGACATCAATCGGACAATATACGAGCAACTGCCTCAACTCAAACTGGACGACCTCGTAAAATTCGCCACCGACCGTATCGCAGACAAGCCTTACAAATACCTCATTCTCGGCAACGAGAAGAGTCTCGACCTCAAGGCTTTGGAAAAGATTGCGCCCATCCGTCGCCTGACGACTGCGGAAATATTCGGTTACTAAAAAACAACAGAACTCATATAAATACAGAAACATTATTATGGCAAAACCAGTAGAATTCAAGTATGCGCCCATGTTTCAGTTGGGCGAAGACAAAACGGAGTACCGCTTGCTCAGCAAAGAGGGTGTGAGTACAGCCGAATTTGAGGGAAAGGAAATCCTGAAGGTCACTCCCGAAGCACTCACCTTGTTGGCCCAGCAGGCTTTCCACGATGTGGAATTCATGCTTCGTCGCGAACACAACGAACAAGTAGCACAAATTCTCAAAGACCCCGAAGCTACAGCAAACGACAAGTATGTGGCTCTCCAGTTTCTCCGCAACGCTGAGACTGCTGTCAAAGGTGTGCTGCCCTTCTGCCAAGATACCGGCACCGCTATCATTCACGGCGAGAAAGGACAACGTGTGTGGACCGATTTCGAAGACGAGGAAGCCCTGAGCCGTGGCGTGTTCAACACATTCACAGAGGACAACCTGCGCTACTCCCAAAATGCTCCCCTCACAATGTACGACGAGGTGAACACACGCTGCAACCTGCCTGCACAGATCGACATTGAAGCCACAGAGGGAGCGGAATACAGATTCGTGATGGTGGCCAAAGGCGGAGGATCGGCCAACAAGACCTACTTCTACCCTATGACCAAAGCCACCATTCAGAATGAAGGAACGCTGATGCCTTTCCTCGTTGAAAAGATGAAGAGTCTCGGAACGGCAGCTTGTCCACCCTACCACATCTGTTTTGTCATCGGAGGAACGTCCGCAGAGAAGAACCTACTCACCGTGAAGCTGGGCTCCATCAAATACTATGACAACCTGCCCACCACAGGAGATGAGACGGGACGAGCTTTCCGCGACGTTGATTTGGAAAAGAAACTCTTGGCCGAAGCACACAAAATTGGACTTGGTGCTCAGTTTGGCGGTAAATATCTGGCCCACGACATCCGCGTCATCCGCCTGCCCCGCCATGGAGCAAGCTGCCCCATCGGTATGGGTGTGAGCTGTTCAGCCGACCGCAACATCAAGGCCAAAATCAACAAGGACGGTATCTGGTTGGAAAAGATGGACACTAATCCTTCAGAACTCATCCCCGAAGAATATCGTCAGCCGGGCGAGGGCGGCAAGGGCATTGTGATTGATCTTGACAAGGGTATTGACCATGTGCGTGCCGAACTGTCCAAATACCCCGTGTCTACACGCGTAAGTCTCAAGGGAACAATCATTGTGGCACGAGACATTGCCCACGCCAAGCTCAAGGCACGCCTTGATGCAGGCGAGGATCTTCCTCAATATTTCAAGGATTACCCCGTGCTCTATGCCGGTCCGGCAAAGACTCCGGAAGGGTTCCCCTGCGGCTCAATGGGTCCCACAACAGCCAACCGAATGGACCCCTATGTGGATGAATTTCAGGAACATGGCGGCTCACTGGTCATGATAGCCAAGGGCAACCGTACGCAGGTGGTGACCGATGCCTGTCAGAAGCACGGAGGTTTCTATCTGGGAACTATCGGCGGCGTGGCTGCCGTGCTTTCCCAAGACAGCATCAAGAGCATCGAGTGCGTGGAATATCCCGAACTCGGCATGGAGGCCATCTGGAAGATTCAGGTAGAAGACTTCCCGGCCTTTATCCTCGTGGATGACAAGGGACACGACTTCTTCAAGGAACTCAAGCCCTGTACCCCCTGCAATCTCAACAAGTAGACGCTACCGAATTGAGATATCAAAGTTACTTGCATCCCGATGCTTCAAGGCATCGGGATGTTTGTTTTATATAGTTTCCCACTCTGTTTGCAAATCATTTTTTTATAAGAAAGCGGCATAAATTTACACTCGCCGGCGGTCACAAGCACGGCCAAACTTCATTCACCGCACAAACATTCTTTGACTTTCCTTTGACGTTATCGCCTTTATTGTGTAACTTTGCACTCGGATAACAAAATGTTATCTAAAGGGGTGCCAGCCCGATTGGGCGGCTGAGATTAGACCCATTGACCTGATCCGGATAATGCCGGCGTAGGCAGGATAAATCCCTTTATCTATTTATTTAATACAACAAGGTATCCATGAAAAAAATATTATGGACTTCCTCATTGGCGCTCATCACATTTGTTGCGGCGCCCGCTCATGCAGAGCAAACGGATAACGATGATCTCGAACCCACCGAGTTGCAAGAAGTAACTGTCAAAGCTGTTCGAGCCCAACAGAATGCACCATTTGCGGTGAGCAATATCAACACGAAACAGCTCTCTGACTTCTCCAAGACCGGGCAGGAACTTCCCTTTCTCTTTGCCAACACTCCCGGCGTTTTAGCTTGGAGCGAGAACGGATTGGGGACAGGGACAACCTATATGCGTATTAGAGGTGCATCGGGAAGCCGCATCAACGTGACGCTTGACGGTGTGGCACTCAACTCGCCTGAAGACCAAACCGTGTTCTGGGCCAATATGAACTCGTATGCCGCGCTCTTAGGCTCGGCACAGATTCAGCGAGGCATCGGCACTTCTACCAATGGCGACGGTGCGTTCGGCGGGTCTATCTCTCTCGGCATGATGGCTCCAAGCGAGACCCCAAGTCTGGAGATAATCAGTTCGTACGGCAGTTACAACACCTATAACGTTGGTGCCAACTTCTCCACAGGACTGCTCGGCAACCATCTCATCCTTGATGGTGCCTATCACCACACGGGCACAGACGGCTATCTCCACGGCACCAGCGGTAATTCGGGTTCCTACTACGGTGGCCTCACCTGGCTGGATAAAAATTTCAAGGTGAGCTACAAGAATGTGGGTAACTACGAGCATACCGGACAGGCATGGAGCGGAGTGACCGCCGGCAACAACGACTACAGCATGAACAGCTACGATGGCATCAAGACCTACAAGGATATGTACAATGCCGGATTGGGCAAATACAACATCCTGTATGAGGGCTTCGACCCCGACTGGAAGGGAGGATGGACCATCAACCGTTACAAGATGGACGATGGCACGCTGTGGGAAAAGACCACCGACAATTTCGTGCAGAATCACAACATTCTGTCCGCCACATGGCAGCCATCAACCCATTGGACCCACAACGCAGCTTTGCACTACACCTATGGGCACGGCTACTACAAGGAATTCCGCCCGAACAACAAGGCTAAAAAGTTCGGTATAGTCTTCATTCCCACCAACACCATCATCGACCCTCCATACGAACCGGTTGTGGAAAAAGCCGACTTTGTACGCCGTAAAGGCTTGACACAGCACACCTACGGGATTGTCTACAACACCAATTATATGGACGATCATTGGGATGCCATTGCCGGCGTGAATCTCCAGCAGTTTCACGGCAACCACTTTGGCTACCTTGACTACATCTCCAACGTGGGGCAGAACGAAGGAAAGATCGGTATTCTTGCACCATGGAAGAACGGGAAGTACTACGACTCCGATGCCGACAAATACGACTATTCCGCCTATGTGAAAGGCACCTACCACATCACCGGCAGTTGGGACGCCTTCGCCGACATGCAATATCGTCACGTGAAATATAAAACCGAAGGTATCAACGATAAGTTCTACAAAAACGAAGACGGCTCTTACAGCAATCAGGGACTGACCATCAATAAGAACTACAACTTCTTCAATCCCAAGGCCGGCGTGAGCTTCCATCAGAATGGACATCGCGCCTACTTCTCTGTTGCCTATGCCGGTCGCGAGCCTGAACGCAACAATTTCACCGACAACGGCTCCTATCCTGCCCCAAAGGCAGAGCATCTGCTCGACTTTGAACTGGGATACAACTACAGCGGAAGCAACTGGCACGCAGGAGCCAACTTCTACTACATGGACTACAAAGACCAATTTGTGCAGACCGGAGCTCAAAGCGATATTGGCGAAAACCTCACCGTAAACATCGATAAGAGTTATCGTATGGGTGTTGAACTGTCAGCAGACTGGAGCCCCTTCCACTGGCTTACTCTTGCCGGCAACGCTGCTCTCTCCGAAAACAAGATCAAGGACTTCGACGAAGTGGTGGAAACCTATGATGGCAGTTGGAAGGAAATGGCTCCCACTACCGTGCACTACGACCGTTCAACCCTCGCTTTCTCTCCGTCGGCCATTCTCAACGGTTTCCTTAATTTCCATTATGCCGGATTCCGCGCCGTATGGCACACCAATTTCGTGAGCCGTCAGTATATCGATAACACCGAAAACAAAGACCGTTCACTACCCAGCTATTCTCAAACGAACGTGAAACTGGACTACACATGGAACGTTGCCAAGAAGTTTGCGGGGCTCAAGGAAGTCGTTATCGGACTTAACCTGAACAACATCTTCGACCGGCACTACGCCTCAAGCGCCTGGGTTTACTCGGCCATTGTAGGCGACAAATACCCCGAAAACAACCGGTATTATCAGTTAGGTTACATTCCCATGGCCGGCTTTACCGCAATGGGGAATATCACACTAAAGTTTTAATAATTCATAATGCATAATGCATAATTCAAAATTATCAACACGCAGCCAATTTTGAATTATGCATTATGAATTATGAATTAACAAAGGATTATGGCATTTGAATTAAACCCCCTTGATATCATCACCACCCTGCTCGGACTGGCCTATATTATTTTAGAGTATAGAGCATCTATCTGGCTGTGGCTGGTAGGCTTTGTGATGCAGTTGCTCGATATTGTCCTATACTATAGCAAGGGACTTTATGCCGACTGCGCCATGGAGTTCTACTATATTGGCATGACCATCTATGGATTTGGGGTGTGGAAATTTGGCAAGAAACACAATCAGAAAAGCGGTGAAAATATTCCCGTGACGCATTTCAAGCGCAGCCTTATTCTCCCCTGGATGTTGGGCACATTAGCCATTTGGTTTGTGCTCTGGTATTGGCTCGTCCAAATTGGATCCACCGTCCCCATTGCCGACTCCTTCACCACCGCCCTAAGTTTCGTGGGCATCTGGGCGTTAGCGCGAAAGTATTTGGAGCAATGGCTCATCTGGATTGTGGTAGACGTGGTCACCTGCGTGCTCTATTTCTACAAAGGCATACCCTTTAAAGCCTCGCTCTACGGTCTATACACCATCATTGCCATCTTTGGTTATATCAAGTGGAAAAAGATGATGAAAGTCTCTGCTGTGCAATAGCATCTCCCATAGATATACCCTATATCATGACACGTCGGCAGAAGGCAAACCGACGTTCTGTTTTGGTTATCTATTCCGTCGGGAAACAGTTCGGCTCCAACTAAACGAAATAACAATCAGATATGCCGATTACTGTTCCTCTGCTTAGATGTATCGCTCTTTAAAAGCATCACTCCTGTCTGTTTGCAATAAACGTAGGGGTAAGTTTAAAAAGTGCGAAATATAACGACAAAAGCCCTCTAATGCTGCGCGTATTTGGAAATTAAAATACTTTCATACCAAATACGCGCAGCATTTAACATTTTGACAATATACTGTATATCAACAAATTATATAGAAATACCGTTTTACAACCACAGTGCTCCGTTTTTATGGCCATGCGGTTACTATCTAATCACGCTGCGACTAAATCTTAACGGCAAAGTGTATAAGCCCTGTCGATCATGCGATAAGGCTGTAACGGTGTTGCGATAAGGCTGTAATCGCAAGGCTACTCAAAATTATCGGTTTTATTAAGACTAAAAAAGGGCGTAAACACATCTATTTTTCAACTAAAAGGCCCGAAAAAGAAGACAGGATTACAGGCAAGTTTTTATGACAAACCCATTAGTATTCGCCCATCCGTTCCTCCGCTCCGTTCCCCATCACAATACTGATACGGCATCAAAAATGCCATGCCGTCAGACTTGTCTATTGAAAAAACGTGAAGTAAATATAGGCCAATGCGGCCACGATAGCCACTAAACAGATTAAGCGGAAAAGGCAGCTCGTTACCTTCTTTACAATAATAATGCCGACAACGATGGCAATCAGCACAAAGAGATAATAAGTAAAATTTGAATCCATGAGGATATTGACTTGTTATTTAAATAATGCTGTGAACGAATGTGGAATCTGCGTCTGGAATTCCATAGGACGATGGGTCACGGGATGATAGAAGCAAAGCACGTAGGCATGAAGACATAGCCTTTCTATCGGGTCGTCGCCATTGCCGTATTTTCGGTCACCGCACACGGGATGTCCCATATCGGCCGCATGAACACGTATCTGATTCTTGCGCCCCGTCTCAAGTTTGAATTCCACCAATGAATGGTAAGGCGTGCGATCCAATACATGAAAATGGGTCACGGCATACTTCCCACCATTATCTATAGGACTGCTATAGGTAACATATATCTTACTGTCTTTCAACCAATTAGCTATCGTTCCCTCATCGGTCTCCATCGGTCCGGACAGCACCGCTACATATCGGCGATCGTACACCGTATGGCGCCAGTCGTTCTCCATCGATAGTGCCGTCCTCTTGTCTTTAGCATATATCAGGAGCCCACTCGTGTCGCGGTCGAGCCGATGTACCACGTGTGCCTGACAATTTTGCTTGGTCGCATGGAAATATTCGTCGAGCACGGACTTCACATTCAGCGAGTTATGCCTGGTAGCCATAGAGAGTATGCCCGGTTTCTTCTCCACCACGACAAGGTAATCGTCCTCGTAAACCAATTTCACATACCGACTTTTAAGGGTGATGTTGCGCTTGGTTTTGCTCACCTCTATTTTCATACCAGGCACCAATGGGAAGTCATGCTGCGTCACTACTTTCCCATTCACCTTGATGCCCTGTCCCTGAAGCGTTGCCTTTATCTTTGTGCGGCTCCCTTTCAAATTAGCCAAAAGCCAATCGAGCAGTTGCGCTTCCTCTTTCACGATATGACTGCTGTAGAAGCTTTCCCGATTGGGCATCGTATTTCTTGTTATTCCGTTATTTCTTTTCTTCATGTGCTGTAAATCCAATCCGCAATGTGCGGTATGTTGTTAATCCCTGCGTCCCCAAATGCTCATGATTTTATGACGTATGGCCATCCCATTGCACAAACTCACCAGAGCGCACAACCCGATGCCGAGTATCACGGCAGGCCATATCGTTCCGGCATCCGTGTTGGGGAAAAGGGCTTCGATAATTTCCATATAATAGCTCCGAACGGGCAGGAGTAACACCCACGCGATGAGCAACACTGCAACGTTGAGTCCTATGGTCAGCATTTGGTAAGGGCGTGCAATGCTACCGGGACTATAGCCCATCAGCAGCAAGTTCTCCAATTTGGCAGCATTTTTCTGCACCAACAGATAGATGCTCAGCATGAGAATGTAGAAACTAAGGGCTGATATGATTAGTCCGACCATCACCACCAACATAATCATCAACCTGAGAAAACGCGCCGTCTTTTCAGCTTCCAACTGTCCGTTCTCCATCTCGTAACCCTTTCTGTCGAGATATTTGGTTACGTTTTCATCGGCCGGATTGTCCAACTGCATCACCAATCGGGTAGCATCCGAATGAGCGTCGGGCGCAAAATTGGCATTGCTCCAGTCCATGAAAGCCTGCGGAACAAGAATGGTGCTTAAGCGATTAGAGAAACCTATCACCTTGCCTTTGAAGCCTTCCCTGCGTCCATTGCCCTGAATGAAAATATCAAGATCTATCAATCCCATCAAGCCCTCGCTGATTTTGGGCAAAGAACGATTCCTCGCGAAACCAAAGTTATACATGGTTAGATAGGTGCGGGGCAAGATTATCGGCACCCGTTTTTCTCCGGGCGTATAGCTCCAATCAGCTGTCGAGCCCTTCACAAACTCGTCAGGAATACTCTCAAAGAACAGTTCCGTGTTCAGCACATCCGTTCCGCTCACGCTCATGTGAGCATCGACTTTGTATTCCGTCGACGTGAACTTACCCACTTTCGCGGCAAAAGGCTGAGCGGCAAGGTCGGAAATTTCAGAATTATTGAAAGCGTTGGACCGACCGGAAAGCGTGTTTCCCATTCCGATTTTCTTGCTCAGAATCACATAATCGGTCTTCATAAACGAATCCTCAGACGTGAAAACGGGCATCACATCTTTGTAAAACTGATAGCCCACCAACACAATGCACATTCCAAAGAGATTGGCCAGCGCGAAGCCTATGAACTGAGGCACACTGATGTGCTGTCTTAACAATTTCCAAACCAAACTCATAGCATGAATGTTTCTTCGTAGTCCAATTCGATATGCTTGCCTATGCTCGTCACGATGACGCCCGCCCCCTGTGTCCGAGCTTCTCTTATGAGAATGTCGGCCATGATTTTAGCGTTGGCATCGTCAAGGTGAGAGATCGGCTCGTCGGCCAGAATGAAATCGAATGGCTGCACCAATGCCCGCATCATGGCAACACGCTGTTGCTGTCCGAACGACATTTTCCCTATTTTGGTATCACGTTTATCATCAATACCCAGCATTTCAAACCACAGTCTGATTTCGGCTTCGGTCTTAAAATTGGTGAGCTTATTCTTAATCTGCACATTCTCCATTGCCGTGAGTTCGGGAAACAACCGCAGTTCCTGAAACAATGTGCTGATGTGCTTCCGACGCGTTTCCACCCAGTCGTACACCCTAAATTCGCGCGTGTCGCGGTCGTCAAACAGCACCTGCCCACTGTAATCGTGCCTATAACCCAATATATAGCTGCATAAAGTGCTCTTTCCTTTCCCCGAACTGGCCTCAACAAGGTAAAGTTTTCCTTTCTCAAAAGAAACATCCTGCTGCCACACTTCCGAGTGTAGGTCAGGGTGTTGGGCAAACACAGACGGCACCACCGAAGCCAGACGAATTGTATTCATATCCTTACTTCAATGTGTAAACAATGGCGTCGAGGTCGCCAAACATGGGCCTCAACAGCGACGTCAGCGTCTCGGCCTTACTTCCCCGCAGGGCCGAAAAATTGACAACCATCACCAACTTTTCTCCTTTTATTTTGTCTTGCAGGAGTTTTCCTATCGGCTTGACTGCAGGCCTGATGCTTCTCAGCGCTGCTTCCCTGCTGCCGCCACTCATATATTGCCAATCGTCGGTCACTCCAAAGAAATAGGTAGTGTTGTCACCCGAATAATAATAGCAATCGCGTCCCCAGTCTCCGATGTTTCCGCCTGCCGGCACACTCTGCTTCCAATAATCAACATCGGCAAGCCAATCTGCATGCTTCAGCTTGGCAGCCATCATCATCTGAAAATGATCCGTGTCCAGTTCCGGCGTGATCAGGGCCATGTCTCCATCAATGCTCTTGATGATATTGTCCATATCGATCGCCGTATTGATACCAGCCAACATGGTCCTTAAACCACTGTTTTGACGCATCAATTCTATAAATCGGCTGCCGTCTACATTAAGAAACAAGCCCACAGCATCCGTCTTGTCCATCGTTGCTGCATACCTGCCCTTGATTGGACGATAGATGCCGGCGGCCTTCTGCAACTCCTTATTGATCTGCTGGTTAAAAGAGAACGTCTCGCCGTTCACCAACAGGCATCCCGCTTCTATCTTCATCTCTGCCGCAATCATGATTTGCGACGCATCGGCATTCTTTGGCGCGCCAAGTGTAAAGGGAGCTACAAACTGCTCCGGCAGGGCTTCGGCCTCACAGACAAGCGACATCGGTGCATTGATGG
Organism: uncultured Bacteroidales bacterium; assembly: GCA_937995875.1. Classification (GTDB taxonomy): domain Bacteria; phylum Bacteroidota; class Bacteroidia; order Bacteroidales; family Bacteroidaceae; genus Prevotella. The sequence goes on from CALKIW010000007.1 coordinate 53,682, forward strand.
AGTCGAGTTTGGCATACATAGGCGTACCCACAATGCCGTCTTCCTCGTCGGCTGCCAGATATTTGGCCATCGTGCCTGCCATCTCTCCACGTGCTTCGGGCAAGACGGGACCCATGAGCAGGGCAGCTTTGTCCGACCATCCCGCAACCCAATTATTGGGCAACGCCATAAAGTCGAAACCCTTTTTAGATGATAATTTCTGCCCGACGTTCTTCAAAGTCTCATCCAATTTGTCACGGTTGGAAACCCTGGCACAAAGCCCCAGATTGCCCTGCGCATCTTCAAAGAAGTAGATATTGGACGACAAATCAAGTCCGGTGTTGTTCAGGTTGGACACATGGAGCAACGTTTTGAGCAACAACTGATTACCCGTCCCGCTTAATTTAGCGGGATTGATGCCCATAATCAGCTTGCTTTCGGCAGGCACTGCATTCAGATAATCAGTTTTGGAGCACGAAGACAGCACCACCATGAGCAGTGCCATCATACCATATACAATCTTTTTCATTACTTTCTTTTTGATAAATGAGCCATCGTCACCGCCATGAGGCCGGCCGTTTCGGTGCGCAGTCGGCTACTGCCGAGCGTGGCACTCTCGTATCCGTTTGCCATGGCCAACCGCACTTCGTCGATGGAAAAATCGCCTTCGGGTCCAACCAGAACAGTTACAGTCTCATCGCCGGACATTCCCTGCAACTCGGTATAAAGGTCGGTCTTCTCTATTTCGTTGTAACAGTGGCAGATAAACTTCCTACCCTCGCGGGGCGTCTCTACAAAATCCTTGAACTTTGTGAGGTCGTTCAGCACGGGTTTCCATGCTTTACGACTCTGCTTCATAGCCGCAACCACAATTTTGTCAAGGCGATCCATGCGCACGTGTTTACGCTCAGAAAAGCGACTATGCAGCATCGTGGCCTCGTCGAAGCCTACCTCTGTGGCCTTTTCGAGCATCCACTCAATGCGGTCAATCATCTTTGTGGGCGCGATGGCCAGATGGATTCGGCCATTCCATGTTTTCTGCTGTGGCAGCGTTTCCTCTATGTTGTATCCGCAGTGCTTACCTGCTGCCAATGCCACTTTGGCACGATAAAATGCGCCTTCGCCGTCCATCAGATAGATGTCGTCGCCACCCTGCAACCGCAACACACGCAGAGCGTGCCGGGCTTCGTCAGCGGGCAGCTCCGTTTCCTGCCGAGCATGAGGCACATAGAAATATCTAACCTCCTTCATTGCCTTTCTTCCTCAGACTTGCTGCCGTCCTTTTCGGCAGAAGAAGTTTTCTTACGGCGATTGATTTCATCGCGCAGATGAGAGGCTATTTCATAATTTTCGTTCCTGATGGCCCTGTCCATCGCGTTCTGCAACATTTCGTCACTGATGGTATTGACCGGCATAGACACCCCTATGGCAGCACTGTCATAATGTGTGCTTTGGCGCATAAACAGTGCTTCATCCATCATGATGGGAATATCGCCACGCGTGATGTACGACAGCAAGATGCCGTCGGCAGCACTGATAGGTATCATATCCATCGTTTCCTCATTGCTCAACACGGCCTGATATTTGCCCTCACGCAACAAGTCTATATGCACCTCAAGGCGCAGATCGGTTTGCCATTGCAACACGTTCCACAACACCTCAGGCAGCATTTTGCCAACATCGGGGCTGCGGTCCATACGCATCCTGAACTCGTTGAGCGTATGACTGTCGCACGGCACGGCCACCTGTCGCTGCTCAGCGCTGTCTGTAAGCACGAGCAGGCCGATGTCTTCCGTATCGACTATTTCTGAAACACTCTTAAATATTAGTCTTACTCTGGGTATCATTCAACAGCGGGTTTTTGTTTCTTGTCATGGAAAAACAGAGCAAAAGCTATGCCAACGACCAATGCAAACAAAGCAAAAATAAGCCAGCAAGTTGTCCATTCTCCCATGAGATAGCCGTTTTCGCCCCACGAACAGTAGTGATTCACCACAGCGCCGGCAGCCAACGTGCCCACCGTTGCCCCTATTCCATTAGTCATCAACATGAATAAACCTTGTGCAGAAGCCTTCATGGAGGGGTCGCACTCGGAGTCTACAAAGATGCCACCGGCCACATTGAAGAAGTCGAACGCCACACCATATATAATACATGATAAAACAAACAGCAACACACCCGGCATCGTAGGACTGCCCACTCCGAAGAAACCAAAGCGGAATACCCATGCAAGCATGGCCATGAGCGTTACTCCCTTGATGCCGTATCGTTTGAGGAAGAAGGGAATAAGAAGAATACAAAGCGCCTCACTCACCTGAGAAATCGAGGTGAGAAGTGTTGCATTGTTGGCTGCAAACGAACCGGCGACAATGGGATCGGTGCTTCCTTTGAAACTGGTGATAAACGGACCGGCAAAACTGTTGGTAACCTGTAGCGACATTCCCAGCAGGGCCGAGAATATCAGGAATATCGCCATACGCTTCTGTTTGAACAGCTTAAAGGCATCAAGCCCAAAGGCTTCGGCCAGCGACTGGCTCTTCTTTTTCTGCTCATGTCCACACGTCGGCAAGGTGAAACTATAGAGGAACAGCACAAAACTGAGGACGCCCGAAACGAAGAATTGCATATAAGTGTACTGGAACTTACGGGCACTTTCGGCAAAAGTGAACGTGAAGGAGCCACCATCCCATACCGCACTATTGACAAACCACATCGTCAGGATGAAACCCACCGTTCCAAACACGCGAATGGGAGGAAAGTCTTTCACAGTGTCATAGTTATGCTTTTTCAAAAGCATAAAAGCGGTGGTGTTTGCAAGGGCAATGGTCGGCATATAGAAAGCAACGCTCAACGTATAGAGCGTGATAAACATCGCCTTGTTTTGTATCTCGTTGCCCAAGCCCGTCTGAAAGCCCATATACCAACACGCCATCATAAAGATGCCGGCCAGCAAATGGCAAATACCAAGCATGCGTTGTGGCTGGATAAATTTATCAACAATAATGCCGATAAGGGTAGGCATGAAAATAGACACTATACCCTGAATAGCGTAAAACCAAGGAATCTGCGGGCCTAAACCGGCCGCTCCAAGATAGTTGCCCATACACGTGAGGTAAGCACCCCACACCGCAAACTCCAAAAAATTCATCAACGCTAAACGTTCTTTCAAGTTCATTTCAGTTAATATTTAATCATGCTGCAAAGATAATACTTTTCTTGAATAAACATAAAATTATCCATAAATATGTAGTATAAATGAATATAAAGAAATGTAGCCATCTTCAAAACTTCGTACTGCGGCAACAACATGGCTAAGCTCGCATTAGGCAGTCTACATTGACCGGAACAATACATTCTGCAAAAAAATAACGGCTCGCGGAAAGCTCCTTTCACCCAATCTCCGCACCCCTAAAGAAGCCTTCGCAACAGGGAAATAATATTTACAAACACCCTCTTATAATTCGCTTATTCTGAAACAACATTGTCTTGCGTCCGAATTTCGCAAAATTTGAGAAAATCATAGTTCGCTGATAGTCAGTCCCTTCCGAAAACATGCCTTGATGCCCTCAATTTCGTTGTTCGTGATTACATATCAAACGGCACTACGAGAAGGCTTTAACCATCATGCGAAAGAGCTCTAAACGCATCGCCGCTAAGCATTAAACGAACGACGAATAGGCTCCAAACGCAGCAGGCTTGCAATTTTCGTGCCTCATCGAGGCATTTTGACGAACAAAACATAGCCCTTTTCGCGCTAATTGCTCCGAAAATAATCACTGAAATTTGGTAATTTAATCTTACACCAAGAACGATGGAAATGAAGCGAAGTCGGCACGACCGAGAGACACGAAAATTGTGTGATTCGGGGGTTACTGATGATCAACTCGTTTCGATAACAGGGGCTATACGCCAAAAACATAACCAAACGAATGATGAAAAACTGAGGCAAACACATAGAGGAGCAACAATGGCATCAACCATGAACTTGCAGAGCACATGGCCTGTCCTACCTCGTAAACACTCTGCAGCTTTCTGCTGAGAAGGCTATAGCATATAGCTACCGACGTACCCATGAAAGCCAAGATGGGTATCAAGCCTGCCGAGAAGCTGCTTGGAAACAGTTCTCCCGTGATGCTCAGCAATATGGCATGGGGTAAGAATGTCAGCAAAAACACCACCAACAGTTCTATAAAGAGCAACAGAAGACTGCCTTTCAACGCAAATTTTTGCTGCGACGTCAGCGGTGGGCGATGCAAACCTATAAGAGATTTTACCGCTTCACACAATCCGCTTGCCCTGATGCTTCCCCATGCTATGACCAGCACAATGATATAAATCAATATTGGATCTGCCAGGTTTGTAGCAAAATTGCCAAAAAACCATCTTATTCCCCCACCGCTTAACAGAGAGTGGAATGCAGCGGTGGGCATCGCCGCCGTAAGCAGCCATGACACGAGAATTAACCCTATTTGTGCAAACGCAAACAGTAGGGTTATCCAATAAATCAATGTACGCAGAAATTTTTCCCTGCGATGTGCTGTTTTAGACATATAAATCACGGTAAAGTTACCTATTATATATAAGATTGCCGGCTATGGCGTCTGACTTTAAGAAACAAACTTCCGGCTTATTCTTCATCCGGCACGAGATTATCCAAATCGAGTATGCGCAACTCAAGGGCTCGCACCACCAGTCGTGTTGCATTGACGCCGACACTTCCCCGTCCCTCTTGAAACAGCTTTTGAATAAGCTCATTCTGTCTTTTTTCCAAGCTTTTGACCCCAAAAGGCATGCCTCGCAGGTTGGTGATCTGCTCTTTGGTATATCCCAAGGCCAGATGTCTCAAGAATCGTTCGTCGTATTCGTCAATCTCATAGTCGATGAGTGCCTCCTGTCGCATCAGGTCTTTATTCACGCTGTGTTTGAATCGTTCGACGATTTTCTTGAGTATGGGTTGGTTAAACACCATTCTTTTCCCTTCCATCACACTTGACACGTCGCCGCGCGTCAGGAGTTCTCCGGTCTTCAGAATAATCCCATCGCAGCCTGCGTCCAGCGCGTCGCCCCAAAGTTTCTCGTTGAGAATCTCTCCCGTGAAAATCAAAACCTTAATCTCAGGATGTGCCTCCTTAGTGTATCGGCATATTTCTACGCCGACTGTCGTGGAGCCGCCCAGCCCCAAATCCAACAAAACAAGATCGGGCAACTGTTCCTTCAGAAGTTTAATATAACTCTGTTCGCTGTCGGCCGTGCCAATGATGTGGGCTTCGGGAATATCGCTTTCGATAATACCTATCGTACCCTTCAGCTCCAAAGGTACATCCTCAACGATTATAATGTTAAAATCTTTCATATCTATAATGCTTAAATTTACATATTTTCTTTTTGCACACCGACGCTTTTCAAGTCTGTATTCCTTTGGGCACACATCGGCTCGGCATGGTGATAGTGATCAGGGCATTGCCGTCGTCCTGTCTTTCGGCAATCACACCACACGCCCGCAAATTCGTCTGTTCGCCCATTTCTCTGACTATCTGGCGACATATCAGGAACTGCAAATCCTTTGTATATGGGGTAAACAGCTGCCTGCATTCCTCTTCGCTTAAAGCATACTGGCCCATCTTAACCTCTATTTTTGTATAGAAATCTCTGTCGTTATGGACCGAGAGCACAGGATTGATATTTTTGTTGAGTTTCTTTAAAATCTCAAAGAGATAGTCTGTCATTTCGGAATCCGGACGGAATCTTGGAATTTGTCGCATGGCCTGAAGTAAAAGAATCTGATGCAACTCCTTGTAATAGCTCACCAACTCGGCAATCCCATCCAGATTAACGTCCGTCTCATTAACTAATTGTCGTATTCGCGACGGGTAATACATGGTTTCGTGTTTTAACGCAGACAAACAGTTGTCCAACACACTATTAGACACGTGCAGTTGGTCGTTGTCCATTTGCAACCGCCTGAGTGCGTCTGTGGCGAGTTCGATTGATGTTTCCTGAGCAGACGCATTGTTGATAGACGTCTGCAACGCCGACCTGATCTGGTTTACGATGACTTGCAGACTTTCCTGCTTTTCACTCGACAGGTTGAAATTGTGAAAATCACCCAACCGCTCTATTCCCTCAAGTTTTTCCTCATCAGACATATTCCGGAGGAGCAGCTTGTTCATGGAGTTAATGCGGTCTATGCAGAACTGGTAATCGAGTCTGTAGCGATAATACAAGAAATAATATGCCGGGAAAATAACTGCCAACAATAATACTAACAAAACTATCGCAACATTTTTGTTGGTTTCGCTTTTCTGCATCGCCCTGACATAATCCGGCAAAGACTTGTCTGCACTGGCCTCACGAAACAGACGGGTATAAATCTTGTTGTTTTTCTCATACACATCCCATTGGTGCAAGGCCAAGGCAGCAACCGCCGTCTCGTTGCTTATATCCATGAGGATAGCCGTGTCTGAAGGGGTCAAATACTTATGGCAGCTGTCCGCATATCTCAATGTCGTCTGATACGTGCCGTTGATGTTTGAAAAATAGGCGCTGTCTGCATAATGTGACGCTTTGCTCGCCGCATTTCTCTTAAGCGGTGCCCTCTGTGAAAAAACTGTGTCGGCATCATGGGAAGCAAACAACTGCGCCGCCATACATGGAGACAGCAACGAAGCACACGTCGCCATCAAAGCCATAATAACAAGGCGGACAATGCCCTTGGGCAGGCGGAAAAACAGGTGTGTTCCCTTGCCAAGCTCACTCTCCGCATTGATAGAGCACACTCTGAATACGCGGCTTATCTTCTTATACTTTTCTATGATGCCCTTACAGTTCTTCAAGCCAAACCCGTGCCCTCCTGTATAAGTCCGGTCAAAGATATGTTCCAGCTGCTCTTTGCTCATTCCGCAACCGTTATCCCTGACGCTTATCTCCACATAATCATCATGCTCCGATGCTCCGATCTTCACCATCCCTCCTTCCGGCGTGAACTTTCTTGCATTGTCAGCTATTGTGTTTATCATGAAAAGGGTTAAGGTTTTGTCCGCTTTCACCACACACGCTGTAGGCTCCACCTCAAGACAAACGCCCTTTAACTTATAATTCATACTGCCGCGAGACACAATATCGAAAAGCATCTGCAACGGGAAACTCTCTATTTTCAGGCTCACCTCTCCCTGACGCATCTGTATCCACTGTGTCAGAACGTTGTTGTAATCGTTGATTGTGTCCGTCAATTCCGCGATATACTGATACCGCTTTTGTTTCATTTCATCGGAATCGTGTCTCGTCTGCAATCGTGCCACCTCATTCACTACACGATTAATGAGTGGCATTACGTCGTTCGCCAACTGGACTTTTGCTCTTTGCTCCGCATTTTTGCGCTTGTTCTGCCGTAAATGCAGATTCACCACATTGGTCTGTTCCTGCACCTTCTCGTATTCTTCTTGGTGCTTTTCTATTAATTCCTCATTCCCTTTTCGCCATTGTTTCAAGGGCTCCAACAAGGTGTCGAGTGAAAAACGGGCCTCACTTCGACGTCTTAGGAAATCGAAAACGAATAATAATACCGTCACCAGTATGATCATGACGATAACGGCAGTAAGCATCATGTTAAGCTGCTTGGACGATTTTTTTAATTGCTCTGCACGTGCTTCCAACTGCCTGTCTTGGCGGGTTTCCTCCTGTAAATCCAAGTATAGGTTTCGGTTTCGGTCGCTATTCACCTTGTCATCAACCGCCGAATACAGCAAACTCAGCTGTTCACGGATAGAAGCCACGAGGTCAGGGGCCTGATTGATGGCTTTGTTGGCATTCAGCGCTCTATGCAGACAAGCCAACGCAGACCGATAATCCTTGATCTGCCAAAAACATTCCGCCAGTGTTCGGTTGGCACCTGCCGTTTGGTAAACGTCTCCATATTCCACGAATATGTCGTAGGCCCGCTGTGCCAAATAGCCAGCCAACAAACTGTCGGGCATCTGATCCTTGTTGATGTATTTCATTGTCGGCAGATTATCATAAATCAATTTGTCCCGGAGTGCGCTTTTTTGTAAGTGTTCACTCATGCCCTGCATGGCTTGGGCTTCCCAAAACGGATAGCCGTGCTCTCTCGCCATGAGGTAGCACCGCGTCAGATAATCAAATTCTTCCTGCGCAATTTCTTCCGGGCTGCCGCCCGTGACAATTCCTCCTGCACCAATATTATACCAATAACACAACTGCTGTGGCATATCCTGCAGAATGGTGCCATTGGGGTCTATCCTGCTCAATGCCTCAGCCGATTCTTGTATAAGTCCGACGTAATACAAATATGTGGAAGTAACAATACACAGCTCTGACTGAGCGTAAAAAAGCCTTTTCTTCTGATGTGTGGACAAATCATCCGCCTCATCGACAATTCGGCGGAGTCGCCGCTCCGCACTCTCTTTATAATTATAAAAGTCTCTGTTTCTGGACCAACGCTGACACAGTCTCATCATTTGTATATCAGCAATGAGAAGTTCCACCTGATTGTTGGTCCTGCGGTGCACTTCCTTCAATAAAACCGACGCTTGGTCATACTGCATTTTGGCAATACTGACAAACGCTAAGTGGTTTAGAGACTCCGCCCCGTCCACCCCGCAGCTGTCTGCTAAAAGCAGACTCTGTTTAGCATAATATTGGGTGGAGTCAAGGTTACGATAGTGTTGGGCATAAGATAATTCGTTCAGCTTGTCAATGCGACTCGTATCATGGAGTTCACAAGCTGATATCACGACAGTGGCAATTGTCGCTATCCAAATCCAAATTATCTTACTCGTCCGCAACGATTACATTAATATTAATAAATTGTATCTATGTAAATTGTAAAATCACGGACTAAAGAATAAATTGCATTACCTCCTCATTCTTTAATCCGTGATCCAGTATCATACAACGACTAAGCCCGAGCGGCCTTGATATATCCCAAGGCTTCTACACACTTATCGGTTATCGATTTCCAATTACCGGCAGCAATCACGTCCTTCGGAAAGAGCTTCGACCCCATGCCCACACAGAGCACACCAGACTGCATCCATGCTGTCAGGTTTTCCTTGTCCGGCGAAACCGCACCAGTCACCATGATGTTAGACCAGCGCAGCGGTCCAAGTACATTCTTCACAAACGATGGACCACCAACGTTTCCAGCCGGGAATACCTTGGTGACGTCGCATCCCATAGCCTGCGCATTGCTGATTTCCGTTACGCTGCCACATCCCGGAGAATAGGGAACCAACCTGCGGTTGCATACAGACGCTATCTCCGGCACGAAGTTTGGCCCAACAATGAAGTTGGAACCCAGTTGAAGGTAGAGTGCAGCCGTTGCGGCATCCACCACCGTTCCTGCTCCAAGTATCAGTTCCGGGCACTCCTTGTCCGCCCATTTCACCAGTTCTCCGAATATCTCATGAGCGAAATCGCCACGATTGGTAAACTCAAACACACGCACACCACCTTCGTAGCATGCCTTGATTACGTTTTTGCATACCTCCAAGTCCTTATTGAAGAACACGGGCACCATACCCGTTTCTTTCATGGCTTCTATGACCTGTATCTTGTTAAATTTTGCCATTATAGTTGTTTTCTTATGTTGTATTCTTATCTCTGAACTCGTCCGTTAGCATTTCCATTTGCCAAACTCTCCACCTCGTCTACACTGACAAGGTTGAAATCGCCGGGAATGGTATGCTTCAAAGCCGAAGCTGCCACTGCAAATTCGAGTGCTTCGCCCTGCGTTTTCTTCGTGAGCAGTCCATGGATAAGGCCACCCGAGAAAGAGTCGCCGCCGCCTACACGGTCAATAATCGGATTCACGTCGTAACGTTTGCTTTCATAGAAATCCTTGCCATCATAGATCAGCGCCTTCCATCCGTTATGCGTAGCAGAGAAAGACTCCCGCAACGTAGAAGCAATATACTTGAATCCAAATTCCTTCATCATGCCCTTGAAGATGTTGTAATACCCGCTTGCATCGGTCTTGCCACCTTCTACATCTGCATCCGGCTTGAAGCCCAAGCAAAGATGGGCATCTTCTTCATTACCGATACACACATCTACATATTTCATCAGGGGGCGCATGATAGAGATTGCCTTCTCTGATGTCCATAATTTCTTGCGGAAATTCAAATCCACCGAAACCGTAACCCCATGCCGTTTGGCTGCTTCACAAGCCAGTTTGGTCAGTTCTGCAGCTTTGTCTGATATGGCGGGAGTAATGCCGCTCCAATGAAACCAACTGGCTCCCTCCATGATAGCGTCGAAGTCAAAGTCGGATGCGTCAGCTTCTGCAATAGAGCTGTGTGCACGGTCATATACTACTTTTGAAGGGCGCATCGAAGCTCCGGTTTCTGCATAATAAAGTCCCACACGCTCTCCACCACGTGCAATAAACTGCGTGTTTACGCCATAGCGACGCAGAGCGTTCACGGCAATCTGTCCGATTTCATGTTCCGGTAGTTTGCTCACAAAATATGCTTCATGACCATAGTTAGCCACGCTCACAGCAACGTTGGCTTCACCGCCTCCGGGAATGATGCGGAAATGATTTGCCTGAATAAAACGGTCGTTGCCTTCCGGAGACAAACGAAGCATAATTTCACCTAATGTTACTATCTTAGCCATTTTTTTGATTTAATTTTAAATTGTTTGTTGTTTATAGATTAATTTTATTGTTTACACTGGCAAAAATAGAAAATATTTTTCAAATAACAGGTATAAAATCACGAAAACATACCTTTTTATTAAATATATGGTCATTCCGTCTGCCAAATTCAAGTTTTATTGTTATTTTTGCAAAGTTATTATACATTAACAATGGGAGACAAAATTAGAATCAAGGATATTGCTCAACGAGCCGGTGTCTCTGTCGGGACCGTAGATAGAGTGCTACACAAACGTCCCAACGTATCGCCCAAAGCCAGAATGAAAGTAGAGAAAGCTTTGGAAGAAATGAACTATCAACCCAATATGTATGCCTCCGCCTTGGCATACAACCGTTCATACATGTTCCAGGTCCTCATTCCTGCCCACGAACAAGTCACATATTGGGAAGAAATAGAAGAAGGTGTAAAAATGGCACAGGAGTCCATGCGCGATTTCCACATCATGACCAATTTCATCTATTATGAGCGTTTCGATGACGCTTCTTTCTCGGAGGCCTCACAAAATTGTCTGGAATCCCAGCCCGACGGCGTAGTCATCGTTCCGACAGATCTGGACAACACCCGCCAGCTTACAGACCAACTGCACGACCGGAACATTCCATTCGTCATGCTCGACTCCTATATGCCCGACTTGAAACCACTGACATTCTTTGGTCAGGATTCTTTCTCCAGCGGCTATTTCGCTGCCAGAATGTTAATGCTCATTGCCGGAAACGAGACCGAAATCCTGTTGATGAAACTCACTCAAGACGGGCGAGTGCTGAGCAAACAGCAGGATAACCGCGAGGTGGGCTTCCGACATTATATGCACGACCATTTCCCCCACATCAAAATCCACGTATTGGAACTTCCCGTTGAGAAGTCAAGACAGTTGTACGACAAAATGCTTGAGGCCTTTTTCGTAGACCATCCCAACATCCACCATTGCATCACATTGGGCTCCAAAGCCCATATTGTCGGCGACTTCCTGCTGAGAACCAATCGCAGAAACGTGCAGATCATGGGTTACGACATGGTTGGAAAAAACGCAGAATGTCTCAAACAGGGCAGCATTTCTTTCCTTATCGCCCAGCACGCCTACCAACAGGGCTATTGCTGCATAGACGCTCTCTTTAAAGCTATCGTGCTGAAAAAGGAAGTGCAACCCGTGAACTATATGCCCATAGAACTGCTCACTAAGGAGAACGTAGATTTCTACCGCCGTACACAATTATAGCCATCATCATGGCACCGACTATATAGACAAACAATATTCATACAAAAACAAACAAAACTCGAAAACTATGGACGAATCAAAAATGATTAAGATTAATCCCAGAGACAATGTAGTGGTGTGTCTGAAACCGTTGCCAAAGGGCGAAATCCTCGAAGTAGACGGCAAAAAAATCACCCTTTTGCAAGACACTCCGGCCGGGCACAAGGTGCTTCTAACCGACATCACGGCAGGGACAGACATTATTAAATATGGTTATCCTATCGGTCATGCCACAGAAGATTTAAAGACCGGACAATGGGTAAACGAGAACAATCTCAAGACCAACCTCGCCGGCACACTTGAATACCAGTACAACCCTGTAAACCAAGACGTTGATATTCCTCTCGAAAACCTCACTTTCAAAGGCTACAAACGTGCCAACGGAGAGGTAGGCGTGCGCAACGAGATATGGATTGTGCCCACCGTGGGCTGCGTAAACGGCATTGCCGACCGTCTGGTCAAGACCTTGACCAAAGAAACCAAGCTCGAAGGTATCGACGCCGTACACTCATGGAATCACAACTACGGTTGCTCTCAGCTCAGCGACGACCACGAGAATACCCGCAAAATCTTGCGCGACATCTGTCAGCACCCCAATGCCGGCGGTGTGCTTGTACTCTCGCTGGGGTGTGAAAACAATCAGCCCGACCAGTTTATGGAACTGCTGGGCAACTACGACAAGAGCCGCATAAAGCTCCTCGTCACCCAAAAGGTGGTTGGCGACGAGATGGAAGAAGGCATGAAACTCTTGCGCGAAATATATCATGTGGCCAAGCAGGACAAGCGCGAAGACGTGCCTTTGAGCCAACTGCGTGTCGGACTCAAATGTGGTGGCAGCGACGGATTCAGCGGCATCACGGCCAATCCGTTGGTGGGTAGCTTCTCCGACTTCCTCGTTGCTCAGGGCGGAACAACCATCCTCACAGAAGTACCGGAAATGTTTGGCGCAGAAACCATCCTGATGAATCGTTGCAAAACACCTGCGCTGTTCAGCCAAACCGTTGAAATGATCAACGATTTTAAGGAGTATTTCCTGTCTCACGGCGAGCCCGTTGGCGAGAATCCGTCACCCGGCAACAAGGCCGGCGGCATCTCTACACTCGAAGACAAAGCACTGGGATGCACCCAGAAATGCGGCCATGCCCTCGTGAGTGGCGTACTGAAATATGGAGAGCGACTGAAAGAGAACGGTCTGAATCTGCTGTCCGCACCCGGCAACGATCTTGTCGCATCCACCGCTCTGGCAGCTGCCGGATGCCAGCTCGTGCTGTTCACCACAGGTCGGGGAACTCCGTTCGGTACCTTCGTGCCAACCATGAAGATTTCCACCAACAACGACATATACGCCCGCAAAAGCAACTGGATGGACTTTAATGCCGGCGAACTGCTCAAAGGCGTGTCCATGCAAGCGCTTACCCGAAAGTTCATCGACAAGATTATCGCCGTTGCCAGTGGTGAACAGACGCGCAACGAAGAAAACGAATATCGGGAGATTGCCATCTTCAAAAGCGGCGTAACACTTTAACAGGCACGCAGACTACGGTCTGACGATCATAACATCGGGGCTGCAAATAAAGCCCCGCCAACCAGCAGGAGGGTGTGTCAGAACATTCCTACGGCCGCGCTTCATCGGCATTTGCATTGCCGTCACAGCCAGACCGGACAGGACTCAGGACTTGATACATTCTCCTGCTGGGCGCAAACAGAACATCCAACTTATGAGCATCAAGAACAAAGGGCTCATGGCCCTCTCACCCTTACTCGTTTTCATCGGACTGTATCTCGGACTGAGCATCATTGCCGGAGATTTCTACAAAGTGCCCATGACGGTCATTTTCATGGTCTCCAGCATCTATGCCATAGCCATCTCTGCCGGCAGACCGTTGAAAAAGCGCATAGACGTTTATACGCAAGGGGCAAGCTCAAGCAATCTGATACTCATGCTTTGGATATATGTGCTGGCCGGAGCGTTCGCCGCATCGGCCAAAGAGATGGGAGCCATTGATGCCACCGTAAATCTGGCATTAAGCATTCTGCCCGCCAACATGATCATGGCAGGCCTTTTTGTTGCCGCCTGTTTCATCTCCATATCCATCGGCACCAGTGTAGGAACAGTTGTAGCGCTGGTGCCCATTGGAGCAGGCATAGCGCAGGAAACCGGCAGCGGTCCGGCCCTGATGACCGCCGTCATCGTGGGCGGAGCTTATTTCGGCGACAACCTATCGTTTATCTCCGACACCACCGTAGTTGCCACCCAGACGCAAGGCTGCAAAATGAGCGACAAATTTCGCGTCAATGTACGGATCATTGCGCCCGCAGCCATTCTTATGCTCATCATCTACACCGTCATGGGTAAAGGAATGCAGGCGCCAGCCCACATCCCCGATGTTGATTTTGTGAAGGTTATTCCCTATCTGGCCGTCCTCATCACCGCCATGTTCGGCATCAATGTCTTGGGCGTTCTGGTGATGGGCATTGTGTTGTGTGGCATCATCGGCATAGCAGGAAACAGCTACGACCTCTTCGCATGGCTCGAAGCAATGGGCAAAGGAGTTGCCGGCATGGGCGAACTCATCATCATAGCCATGATGGCCGGAGGCATGTTGGAGATCATCAGGCGCAACGGCGGTATCAACTACATCATCAAGAATCTCACATCATGGGTGCATGGCAAACGCGGAGCGGAATTGTCCGTCGCAGCATTGGTCAGCCTCGTCAATGTCTGCACCGCCAACAACACGGTGGCCATACTCACGGTGGGCAACATTGCCAGGCAAATCAGCGAAAAATATGGTGTCGATAGCCGCAAGTGTGCCAGTATTCTGGACACTTTCTCGTGCATGGTACAGGGCTTGCTGCCCTACGGCGCGCAGACGCTTCTCGCCGCCGGACTGGCTCATATCAATCCCATAGAAATCATACCCTATCTTTATTATCCAATGGCTATCGGCATCTCGGCCATTGTAGCCATATTGATGCGTTACCCTAAAAAGTATTCATAATCATGGATGTCATAACGCGTAATTTCTTTCGGTTGCTCCGTTCGGGCGCGCTCAACGAATATGAGCCGCTGGAGCCGATGTCGGCCTTCAAATGGAACCGGCTCTATCAGATGGTGCACGCACAGCACGTGGAAGTCCCTACGCAAAAGGGGATCAGGCACCATCAGTACGACGATATGATGAACATTCCCACACAGCTCATCACAGAGGTTGCCGATACGCCTGAGGCCCCATCCAACCCACAGCTGAGTAACCGCTGGCTCAACCATCGTCTCAGGAAAATAGAAGAAGCTGAGCGCCATGCCATCGACACAAACGTTGGCTCACTCGACGTGCTCAAAATCATTGTGCAAAACGTATCTACCATGCTCAATAAGGGCATGATGCTCAGCGGTCTCATCCAGCTCGGCAGCTATCTGCGCACCAAAGGCGACAAAGTAGACTTCGTGAAACTCGAAGCATGGCTCTCCAAACTCCACATCCGCCGTATGGCGCAGCTTCAAGGCTCGATGCTCATGGCCGTCTTCAACTTCGAACAAGACGAAATCCCGTTTGTCGAACGCGAGGAGCCTGCTGCCTACAACCTTGTGCTGCGCTCCGTGCTCCACACTGCTAACGACACCGCAGAGGACTGGCATTTCCGCCAAAGTCGCTCAGGCTTTGTTCGGAGCAACTCCGCCCTGACCCGACGCAATCTTCGTCGCAGTCTGAAATACTTTGTCTATGCACCCCTCGAAACCATCAGCAACTATTTCCACAACTTTGCACGTTCCCTGCAGGAGATAGAAGAATAGGCTGCCACCTCCTCTTTTGAGTGATAAAGCCAGAAGCCTTATGCCAAAAATGTAGATTCCTGAAGGATTACTGTTGCTCTTAAAATCACGATTAAACGTAAATTCACTCATGTCCACAATGCGGACAATTTCTTTTTTGGATATTTCTTTTGAAATAAGGCGAAAAAAAATACGACCTTTGCTCCGAGCTTAATTGATGATATTTCACAATACGAAGTTAATTAATCTTGGGGAGACAGCGGTCTCCCTTTTATTTTTTGTATTGCTGATTGTGCTCTTTGGGGCTCAGTTGATATTTACTGGGGAGACAAAGGCTCAGTAGGCACTTCCTTTTTGGAAATACCGTACCTCCACACGATTGTGGCATCCATGTAACCGCAAACAGGATTGAAAACAGGAAGATATGATGTAGGAATAAAAGTTCATGCATGTAAACTCCTACTGCTCTCAGTCGCTTCCGACTCATTCTTCCCTCTTTCCTCTGCATTATTCACTCTAATTTATATTCTTCACTCCTCATTCTTCGTTCTTCACTTTATAAAATATTCTTACCGTTTTTCGGCCATTACTTTCGAGTCATCCAGCACAAAAAGGGCTATGTTTTTTCGTCAAAACCGAGCCGCAAATTTCGAAAAATCGCAAGGCTGCTGCGATTGAAGTCTTCTCACAGCATGATTAGGCCTTATCGGCTACGCGAAAAAGCCTCAATCATACTGCGGTTAGAGCTTTGTCATCATGCCGTTCGATACTCAATCGCAGGCGAAAAAATAGAAGAATTCGGGGCGACATTTCAAAATCTCTGACGGTCAGGCATTTATAAACCGTCGCAATTTTCGCGTATTTCGAACGAAGGCAAACTTATTTTTAAATAAGCGAATTTGAGAGGGCTGTTTGTTCAAATAATTGACAACTTCTATTTTTTCAAAATCTGCGTCCCGAATTAAGCAGGTTTCTTCAAAATACCCCCAAAGTGCGTAAACATACTGCCTCTACTCCGAAGCGGACACGCGCCTCCATTCGTCCCTACATTATGCTTGGCTATTACCTCCAAAAATGAATATATGGCCATTGATTGTACCAATGGATAAGTTTTCAACAACAAAACTAATTTCCATACTTTTCTACTGCACCACACTTTACTTGCAAATAACACGCTGCCGAATATCTTCAGACGAAGCACCGATTTGCAGCAGGACGGGAGATGCAGGGCTTACAAATTGGTGTTTTGCCTCATCCCAGTGACCAAGTCGTTCGCCTTCGATATCAAGCTCCACTTCAACCGTCTTTCCTTGTGGTATCGAGACACGGGCAAAACCGCATAAACGCTTACCCGACTCATGGCTGGAGGCATCTGCATCAACCGCATAAGCCTGAACCACTTCGTCACCATCGCAATTTCCGGTATTGGTAACCGGCACCGTGATACGATAGCCTGTCTTTACGGCACGAACATTCTTAATGGCCCCATAGCTGAACGTGGTATAGCTCAAACCGTGACCAAAGGGATAGAGCACGGGCTTACGAACATACCTATAAGTGCGCCCGTGACGAATGTCATAATCCATCATCGGAGGCAAATCGGTGATGTCGCGCACCCATGTCTGCGTGAGTCTGCCGGCAGGATTTACTTTTCCAAAGATCACATCGGCCAAACCGTTGCCCTGTTCCTGCGAACAATGAGTGATCTGCACAATGGCAGGCAGATGTTCTTGGCTCCAGTTGATGGTGTATGGAAAGCTGCTGACCAATACCAACACGGTATTGGGATTGGCGCGATGAATCAATTTAAGCCAATCTTCATCTGGCAGTTGTAACGATTTACGGTCTACCGCCTCACGCCCGTCACTGGCTACAGGGCAGAATTTCCAATCAGTCCGTGTGCCAAAGGGATGGTTGCCCACACACACCAGCACTATGTCGGCCCATATGGCCAGTTGTTCGGCCCGTCCCATCTGGTTATCCGAAACATACTTCACTTCTACGTCCTGTCCCTCTACAGCACGGCGGACACCTTCCAAAATCGTAACCTCATAGGGCGGTTTACCACTGTACCAGTCTTGCACAATATTGTTGGCATACGGACCTATTACGGCAATACGTTTAATCTGACGAGTGTTTATGGGCAGCAAGGCACGAGTCGGATCGTTCTTGAGCAGCACAACCGACTGCGCCGTCACTTCGCGCGCCAACCGACGTGCTTCGGGAGCATCAAAAGGAGCTTCTGTTGTGGTGTCACGCCCTATTTTCAGATAAGGATTCGGACTGTCAGCACCGTCCAACAGTCCCAACTTCAGTGCGACATACAGGTTGCCTCTGATAGCATTGTCTATGTCGGTCTCGCTGACCAACCCTTTTTCCAAAGCCTCACGCACATAAGATTCATACTCGTCGAGAAACTGTCCGGTGGTGGCTTTAATCGTGGCAGCAGCACCCTCAGCCAGCGTCGGATAGGCATGATGGGCATTGACAAGCAGATTCAGCCCGCCGCCATCGGTACAGATAATGCCGTTCTGGCCCCACTGTTGTCTGGCTATCGAGTCGAGTGCCGGATGCACACACATGGTCACCCCGTTCCACGCATTATACGAAGCCATGAAAGCTCTGCTGCCTCCCCGCGTGATACCACGATAGAATGGGTAGCTGTAGTATTCACGAAACAGTTGATTGTCAAAGTCGCTCGAAGTGGAATCGCGGCCGTCTTCGTTGCTGTTGGCCAGAAAATGCTTCATCAGCGCAGCAGCTTTCCAATAGTGCGGATCGTCGCCCTGAATTCCTCTGACCATCGCCTCGGTCATCATAGCCGTGAGAAACGGGTCTTCTCCAAAACTCTCCTCCGTGCGCCCCCATCGCGGATCGCGTGCCAAGTCGGCATTGGGAGCGCGCAAAACAAGGGCTTTTCGGGGGTCTGCAAGGGGAGACTGATAGTAATAGCGCATCTCGGTAGCCATCTGATTGCCGACACGGGTTATCAATTCAGGATTCCATGTAGCCCCAAGTCCATAGGCCTGCGGGAATATAGTGGTGGGAAACTCTATCTGTCCTCGACTGCCGTCAGCATTAGTGACGCGTTTGCCCCATTGCCCCGGTCCGCCCAGTGCCAGTCCATGCAGCCCCTCTGCCTGACCGCAATCGGGTATTCCAAGTCGCGGCACTCCAAGATTTGTGGACAACAGGGAGATCTTTTCGTCAATCGTGAGTTGTTGTAAAACCAGTTCCACACGACGAGCATCACTCAAACCACGATTGCGAAAGTCCGTCTTCTGAGCCTGTGTTGCCGGCACAAAACCGACAAGGAAGGCAACAAGTAGATTAAAAAGTCTTGTCATAGCCTAAACATTGTATGTCTATTATTAAAGATAGATTGAACTACCGAATACTCAAACAAAACAAATAGTCGGAAAGTCGATTTAAATATTTCTTAAGAACAGACCATTGATTCTGCTGTTCATCAGCGTTTTCGATATTCGAAAGCGTTACCAGCCTGCGTTCGCAGGTACGGGCTTTGGTGCGTGCAAGGTGCAGGGCAGCATCTGCCAAGTCGCTGCCGGGCAACACGAAATTAAACTTTTTGCCGTATGTTTCGCGCTTAATGTCGTCTTCCATCACGTTTATTGCCATGAGAAGCATATCGATCGCTTCCGATAAAGCATCCTTGTCAGGTCTCGATTGATAACCATTGGCCACGATGCCCATAACGGTCATCAGTTCCTTTTGTTTCTGCTCGAAAGGCTCCGCCTGCTGCGTTACAGCCTTGCAAAGTCCGAGCAAAGCATTCAACTCGTCGAGTTCTCCATTGAGTTCTATCCGTGCATCGTCCTTACTCACACGTGTCCCGTCATACAGTGAAGTTTCGCCTCCATCTCCTTTCTTGGTAGTAATCATTGCGCTATCTTTTGATGATGATATAAATAATGACCGGTGCGCCGATGATGGGCGTCACCGCATTGAGGGGCAGAATGCCGGATTCGCCGGGCAGAGTTGTCAGAACGTTGCACAGCAGGGCAACAACGCAACCTGTCAGAATTGTAACGGGTAACAAATGGCGATGGTCTGACGTGTGCAACAACAGTCGGGCGATATGGGGAACAGCCAACGCAATAAACGCTATGGGGCCGCAAAAGGCGGTCACAACAGCGGTGAGCAATCCTGTCACCACCAGTAATATATTGCGCACACGATGCACGTTGATGCCCAAGTTTTCGGCATAGCGCTCCCCCATGAGCAGGGCGTTGAGCGGTTTCATCAACAACAATGTTACCGCCGTCGATAATAAGGTGACCGTTGCAAAGAAGGGCATCTGCCCCATCGATACATTCCCGAAATTCCCCATACCCCACACAGCAAAGTTTTTTACGCCTTCCTCTGTGGCAAAGAAATTGAGAAGCGTAATGGCACTTGAGGCCAGATACCCTATCATGATACCTATAATGATCAGCACCACATTGTTACGCACCATTTTTCCCAATGTCCATATCAGTGCCGTAACAGCTATGGCACCCACAAATGCTGCTGCCACCGAGGAGATGTAACTCAACGTGACAGAAGTAATAAGAGCCGGAGCCAAAGTGAGCAACGCCACCGCAAGGCTCGCCCCACTGGTCACGCCGAAAATGTCGGGTGCCGCCAAAGGATTGCGAAAGGCCGTTTGCAGCAACAGCCCGCTCACCGACAACGCCCCTCCCGACAACAAGGCGGTGAGCATTTGGGGCAACCGACTTTCCATAATGATGAATTTCCAGCTCTCTTTCTGCACGTCGCCGCCACAAAGGATGCTCCAAGTCTCGCGCAAAGGAATTTCGACGCTCCCATGCACAAGTCCCATGCCGCCTAAAACAACTGTAGCGACAAACAGCAGAAAATATACCGCTCTTGTCCTCATCATCATAATAACGCACAGATAGACAAACTATTGTTGTCCCGGCTCTTTATTGCGCGTTTTACAAATGTTTGTAATATCTCAAATTCCCGATATTTGTCTGAGGATGCAACAATATGATCATCTCTCTTAAAAGATAATCAGGGCGGAAAGGAGTCTCCTCGAAATAAGGAGACACGGAGGTGTTGCACTCATAGATTTCGCCCGTTCGGAAAGCCTTGAGAGCTTCATAACCATGAAACTCACGGAGCAAATCTTCGCGCGACATCATCTTTGTGCCATTGTATTTAAAGGCCCAAATGTCGCTGTCGCTGGCCTTGTCGATAATCTGTTCGAACGAGAGCGCAAGACTTCCTCCATGCTTGTCTTCCGAAAAAGCATAGTGACCGTTGGCATCCCTGATGATGGTGCCCATGCTGCTTGCACCGCCGGGGGTGTACCATGTGGCACCGGTCTTGCGCTCGGTGAGTATGCTCCGCCCTTCAGGAAGTGCAGCAGCATATTGTTTCAAGCTCTGATAGGTGGAGTCCACGACGTGAAAGAGCGAATCGGCACGGCGTCCTTTTCCGAACAGCCGGCCATAATAGCGCATCCATTCGGCTCGTCCCAAAGCAGAAGTCTCCATGTAATCGGCCGTCTGAATAATGGTAATACCCAACTTTTCCAGCTTACCAAAACCACCGCTCCCCTCAAACGGACTCACAAAAATGGCATCGGGATGCAGGTCTATAATCCTTTCGATGTCGGGGCTCATGGCATCTCCGCAATCCGCAATCTTTCCGTCCTTCACGCGTTGCTGAATATCGGGAATCAGCATGTATTGTAAATCGCAAACACCAACTATACAATCGGCAAGCCCCAAATATTTCAGGAGTTGGCAATGCGAGGTGGTGAAGACCACGACCCGTTGCAGTGGCTGTATTGCTCCTTCTGCTTTCTTGTGGGCCACACGCACTGTTTGCAACATCTTCCCCTGTTTCCAAGGGTCGGAAACGGTTGCTTCCATCCGTCCATTCTGCTCGCTGATCTGCAACAGCTGGGCATACCGCAACGCAAGGGTATCGCCCTGCCCTGCATCAGAAGTTTTCTTCCCGGTGCAGGCACAGAGCAATGCTGTCGCGAATACTATGCCACACAGTTTTCTCATATTATCTCAAGAAAACTATTTTGTTAGGATTCGGACTTGGATAGGAGAACTGACGCAAGAAATTGCCGTGTTTGTCAAATACATAGAACACGCTCTCGGTAGCAAAATCTGTTGTTGCCACATATATATTTCCGTTGTATGGGTTTGAAGATATACTGGAAACCGATGAGACAGAAAGGAGCTCCGGGAACTTCTTGAAAAAGGCATTGTCCACTTTTCCAGTCTCTGTATTGTATGCAGAAAGCGTAGTTGTGGTCTTATATGTAATCCAATCAGTTTGGCTATTGGCAAGATAAACGATGTCGTCACCTGTTCCCATACAAGAGGCTATCCCCATCTCGCTATACTTGCCGGTCTTTGGATCGTAGATGCCCCATGGATAATTATTGGTGGCACCATAGCCCCGAATAAACATTTTGTCGTCTTTCTCATATATTTTAGCGGGATTTTGCATAATCGTAGTATAGCTTACGGTCTTGAAGTCGCTGTTCACGATAGCCAGACGATTATCCTTCTGATCCGTGCCCTGCAAAGTGATGTAGAGTTTTCCGTCCTCCTCGGCAATATCTTCCGGGCGGTCGCCAACCTTCAGCGAGTCCATATACTGGAGATTATAGCCATTGATCTTGATTCGGCTCACGTAACCACCGTTTGAAACGGCATAGATAATGCCATCTTCTTCTTCAACACTTCTTACCTTACCGAGGTTTTCGTATTTTTCAAAACTAATGCTGTCTTTTTCGATGCCGTAGCCGTCGAGCAGCCAAATACAGTTACTCCAATTCATAGCAACCACAATCTTGTTGTTGTCTACAACCTCAATGTCGTTCCCCGTATCACCCAAACCTTTCCCGTTTTGGGCATAAAAAAGGTCCTGAACGGTTTCCGTCGGAGCACTCCAATCGAAAAAAAAGAGCTTGGAATTGTTTTCCTTCCATATCCCCTCATTCAAGATGAACGCGCGGGCACTGCTTTTCATTTCGACTTTTCCACCTCCGAGCGTATTCCACTCGTCATCATCGCTACACGATGTAAAGCCGGCCAACAAAGCCACTGCGCTCAATAACCAAATTTTCCCTTTTTTCATTTTTCTTAATTTTTTATATTGTTAGTATGTTTATGCTGCTCATTCTAAAGCTCAACTCCTACCGTCGCCATGAATTGGCGACCCGGCATAGGATGATATTTTATGATGTCGTATTGTTCGTTGGTAAGATTCTCCAATTTTATCTGCGTGTGCACCACACATCTATTCAATTTGAAGTCGCGGCTAATGGTCATACTGTGTTCCCAAAATGCAGGCATCCGATATTCCGGAAGTTTTTGTCCCATGCTGTAACGAATTCCTTGCATCACGACGGAATACCCGATATTCAGATACGGTGTGGTCAATACGAGTGACCCGCTACCGCTCCATCGGGGTGTATAAGGCAACATATTGTTGTAGGTGCGCGATGACTTCTTGGTTTTGTCCACCGCTCTCTGCCATGTGGCCGAGGCACTTCCTTTCATGTTCCATTGCTCCGCCAAATCCACCTGACTGCCAAGCGTCAGGTCAATCCCCGTGATTTCAGCCTTTCCGTAGTTGGCCATGCGCCAGACATACATACTTGGAAAGGCCACGATTTTATCCTTCACGTCGTTATAATATCCGTCCACCGTCACCGATAAATATTTCATCGCCTTGTAGTGCGTGTTCCATGTCAGTCCCAAACTGTATTCCCGTGCCAACTCCGGACGCAGATTGATGTTTCCCAATCGGCGGTAATACAAATCATTGAAGGTAGGGACGCGGAAAGTGTTTTTCCACATCGCCCGCACATAAAACTGCCGATAGCGGAACGGTCTGATGTTTAAGGAAATGGAGGGTGTTAACCGTTTCTTGTCGTCGGGTGCATCGCCCACCTCCACGTGCTCTTTTACAAAAGTGTAGGCAAGATTTCCATTGAGTTTCAACCTGCCGTATCGCCATTTCAGTGCCATCGCCGTGATTGATGTCCAGCGGGTCGGACGTGGCACGTCGTAACTGATATTGACATACACATTGTTTTTCAACACATTGTGGCTCAAGTCTTCCGCCAAGGCGAAGTCGAGTCCTCGTACAATGTTCCAGCCCAATGTGGCCGAGCCGTAATATTCGTCCTGCCGATTCACGTCGGTCAGGACGCCATGGGCATATTGCGAACCCCAATCACGATAACGACTCCACGAATGGGTGTATTTGAATCGGGCGACCAGTTGCAACACCTCCGACAGTCGGCGGTGATAACTCGCCTGTGCAAAAAACTCTTCGTCCCACAATCGCTCATCAGACGGATTGGCATAGAGAATCACCGTTCCGGGCAGTCCGCGATGAGAATAATAGTAATTGACTTTGGCCTCCAACCTACTGGAATCCACAAAGGTATGATACACATTTGCCTCAGCTCTCCATGCGTTGATATCGGAATTGTATCGGTGTTCACGCGTGCGCAGTTTACCGTTGTGTAGCGTGAACGGATATTTCCCGTCCGCATGGGTGAACTTGCCATATACAGAGGCAACCGTGCGAAGCCCCAACTTCTGCGCGTACATCATGGAGGGCGACATCAGCCCGAACATTCCGCCGTTGATGTTAGCTCGCATCGACCAGCTGCGAGAGCCTTTAAAACTGGGGCGTTCGGTAACGAGGCTCAATGTTCCGGCCGCCGCATACTGTCTGGCCGAAAGCATCAGATTGTCCTCATCGCCTATGCTAAGCGACAAACTTTCAAGATTTCCGGTATCGTATCGACCAACATCCACTTGCCCTGCCTGCGTGTTGCTCACTGCCAAACCGTCGTAGACCAGAGCCGTATGGTGGGCACCGAGATTGTGTATAGACACGGTTTTCATGCCGCCAATGCCTCCATAATCTTTCACACAGACACCGGCAAAACGCTTCACGGCATCGGCCACGTTGTCGATTCCTAATTGTTTCAAGTCGTCTTTACCCATAGTCTGCACCTCGCCGGTTGCCCCCACATGACGAGCAAGCGTGGGTGCAACCACCTCGACCGTAGACAGTGAGACGGAGTCCTGTTGAGCCGCAGCCACGAATGGCCATAAGATCACCCCAAAGATGAAAAGAGTTTTCTTTCGCATTTCTTCCTCGAGAACTGGAAACAAGTTAATGCAATGGCAGGTCTTCTGACTTACGGCCTACGGCATGAGTCTTCCCGATAACGCTCAGTGACTTCGTTCATGCCTCATAATACCGATTACAGCAGCGGGACTGTCCGGGATTTGCACCCGATTCCCATTTTAATCTCCCCAACGGAGAACCTATTGCGCTCGCAAAGATAATGATTTTTTTTGAGAATGTTATCCTATTGTACGAGGAAAGATTCCCAAATTGGATGTTAAACGGATATTCAAAACCAACTGCTATTATATTTGATGTTGTTTTTCAGTCGGGCTGCCATATTGTAAAAAGAATATGGTCTGCTGCACAACTGGTAAAGACGTCCTGAGAACTTGATAAGAATTGTCGTGTATTCATGAGTTTGGATTATAAACTTAACTCTTCAAAAGGAAGAATACCCAAAACTGCCAACGTCATAGCGAAAACAACTCCGGGTAACAATGATAATATATAATAAGGTGACAATAATATGATAAGGTTTCTTATGTATCTCTTGCAATACCCACTTCAAGTTATATGGAGCTTATATTCGGAAAACAAAAACATGAAATTTAGGTATTGTAACAATTTGTTAATAAACCTACCTTTGCCATCAAGAAGATTTATTCAACAAAAATGAAAAAGATAAATTATTTACTGTTATGTTTCTTTGTAGTTTTCCTCTCGCCAATGCAATTACAAGCTGGCAATCCGGAAAAGTCAAATGCGAACAATGGTGACTACCGTAAAATGCGGTTAGGAGGATACGGTGAGATGGTTGCCTCTTTTAAAGATTATGGCACAAATCGTTTTAACGGGTCTCCTTATGGCAATACCAAAGAGAATAGGAACTCTATTTCTATACCTCGCTTTGTTCTTGCCATGGATTATAAATTTACTGATAAATGGATTTTAGGAGCAGAAATTGAGTTTGAATCGGGTGGTACGGGGACGGCCATAGAGTTGGAATCTACGGAAAACGGTGAATACGAAACGGAGATCGAAAAAGGCGGAGAAGTCGCTTTGGAACAGTTCCACATCACGCGGTTAATCATTCCGGCATTCAATGTGCGTGCAGGACATATCATCGTCCCTGTAGGATTAACCAATGCCCATCACGAGCCAACAAACTTCTTCGGCACCGTTCGTCCGGAAGGAGAATGTAGCATTCTGCCATCTACATGACATGAAACCGGTGTGGAGTTTTTCGGTTCTGTCGGCAAGGGTTATGCTTCTTTCGATTATCAGGCTCTGATTGTTGCGGGGCTTAATGCCAATGGCTTCAACCGCAACACATAAATAGCTGGTGGAAAACAAGGCCTTTTTGAAGAGGATAACTTTACCTCGCCTGCTTATGTAGCACGCTTAGACTACAAAGGTGTGCCCGGTCTTCGCATAGGTGGCTCGTTCTACTATTGTGCAGACGCCGGATCAAACTCCGACAAAAGTCATACCTACGCAGGCGTAGGCAGAATTCCGGTGCGTATTTACACCGGCGATATGCAGTATCGTAACAAATATGTAACAGCACGCGGAAATATTGTGTATGGAAATATTGGCAAATCGCTGGCTGTAAGTAAAATCAATTCTAGACTTTCCAATCTTTCGCCGTACAACAAGCTGACACCGGTTGCTAAAAATGCAGTAAGCTATGCCGTCGAGGCCGGAGTGAACGTCAGTGCTTTCTTTGCTCAAAAGAAAGTGCCGGTGGTATATCCCTTTGCACGCTACGAATACTACAATCCACAGGAAAAAGGTGAAAACGGACAGACTATGGACCAACGTAATCGGGTCAGTATGTGGACGGTAGGAGCCAACTGGTTTGCTCTGCCAAACCTAGTTGTAAAGGCAGACTACACCACACGACAGATAGGGACGGGAAAAATATTCGGCACGAGCAACTACAACAGAGAGAATGAATTCTCCATAGGTATTGCATACGTGGGCTGGTTTCTTAAGAAATGAGAAAAATCAAATATTAAACTAACAAAAAATGAGAAAGATTTTATTCCTTATGGCAGCGTTTGCTACGAGTTTTGCCATGATGTCGTGCAGTAACGACAACAACGACGACAAGAACAAAACCAAGCAGCAATTAGACATTTCTGTTCTAACCCCATTGTCGAGAACTATGCAGATGTAGTGGTTTTGCCTACCTACAAAACACTGAAAGACTACAACGATGCACTGTATGCAGCTGTATCAGCACTCTGTGAAAACCCTACAAACAAAAACTTCGAGAAGGCGGCAGAGGCTTGGTTGATGTCAAGAGAGCCTTGGGAGAAAAGCGAAGCGTTTCTTTTCGGTCCGGTAGATGCCTTAGGACTTGATCCGAATATGGATAGTTGGCCTCTGGATCAATCGGGTATAGAGCAGATCTTGGCATCCGGAGACTGGAGCGACTTGGAATGGAGCGACGAAAGCAAGGCAGAAGCCGCACAGGGTGTACGTGGGTTTCACACACTGGAATATCTGTTGTTCAAAGACGGCAAAGCGCGCACCGTGTCGGATGAAGACTACGTTAAAGCACCGAAAGCGTGGTGTAACTACATGAAAGCTGTGGCCAAGCTACTGAAAAAAGACGCAACAGACCTTTATGAGTCATGGGCTACATCGTATAAAGGAGGTGAGGCGTACATAAAAATATTTAAGAACCACAGCAATAGCACATATCCCACAGCTTTGGCCTGTATAGAAGAAATCTTGGACGGATGCATCGATATAGCTGATGAGGTTGGCAATGCCAAGATAGGTGACCCTTACAAACTGTACACATCCGGCAAAACCACAGAAGCTCTCTATGCTGTTGAATCCTGGTACAGCTGGCACTCCAAAGACGATTACACCAATAATATTTATTCCATTCGCAATGCTTACTTCGGCTCATTGGACGGGACTATCGCCAAGAACTCAATTTCCAATCTGGTAAAAGGACAAGACGCGGCGTTAGATGAAGAGGTGAAAGGTGCTATCAATGCAGCGGTCACGGCCATTCAGGTAATACCCACACCATTCAGAAACCACATCAATTCTTCTGAATCGGAAAAAGCCATGGAAGCATGTGCCAAGTTAAACCAAACCATTAAGAAGCTGAAAACGAACATAAGAACATACATCAAGTAACTTCCTTCAATCAATCACATCTGGCTAAGGAGAGGACATCAGTCCCTCTCCTGCCATTTGTCATAAGGAAGAAATGTAACAGGAAACGCGATGAACTGGTTAAAAAAACATCCATACTTTCTTATAGGCTTGCTGCTACTGACAGCTTGTGACGACGAGGGAATAGACATACGCGATATAGAAGTTCCCTCCGGATACGCCCTGTCGGCAGGAACTGCCACCGTTTTTTTGAATTCTTCAAAAGCATTTGACACACCTGCCGAATGGTTATCGGGTGTTTATATGCACAGATTTCACAGTGGTGACGGTCTTTATGATGATATTCGCACCAGCGGAAATGAGGACGGCGGCGGGTTGGGGCCCGTGTATGCAGGTTATTCCTGTGGCAGCTGCCATCGCAATGCGGGTCGCACCAAGCCTGCGCTATGGAGTGACGGTGGATCGGGGAACTACGGTTTCTCGTCCATGCTGGTGTATATAACACGCAGAAACGGTGCATTCTTTCCTGATTACGGACGTGTGCTTCACGACCAAGCTATTTACGGCGTGAAGCCAGAGGGTAAACTTCGTACAAAACTGCATTTCAAGAAGTTCCGTTTCCCCGATGGTGAGGAACACGAGCTTTGCTATCCTGAATACGAAATATATGAATGGTATGCAGACAGCATTTCTCCTGACGAACTGTATTGCACCGTACGTATTCCCCTTCGCCATGTAGGCATGGGACAAATGATGGCACTTGACCCTGCGGAAAGAGAAGCATTGGCAGCTCGAAGCAACTATCCGGAGTACGGCATAAGCGGGAAAGCTAACTATATTATGGAGCGCGGAGTAAGAAGGCTGGGCGTTTCCGGCAACAAGGCACAACACGCCGACCTCACGGTAGAACTCGGCTTCTCCAGTGATTTGGGCGTGACAAACAGCCGTTACCCGGAAGAAATCTGCGAAGGGCAGAGCCAGATGCGGAGCGGAAGCATGATGGGGCTTTCGTATGATCAGCTTGATGTATCAACAGAAGATATGGAAGATGTCGATTTATACCTGCAATCGCTCGGCGTTCCTGCCCGTCGCAATGTGAATGACAAGACCGTGAAGCGAGGCGAGAAGATGTTTTACGAGGCTAAATGTCATCTCTGTCATGTGCCGACACTGCATACCAAGCCTCGCGGTACGGAGTTGCTGAACGGAACCACCCTGCCATGGCCGGGCAGACAAACCATTCATCCTTATTCAGATTACCTCCTGCATGACATGGGATCAGAGATCATGGGCGTCGGAATGAACGATAACTACGTCAGTGGACTTGCGCGTGGCAACGAATGGCGCACCACTCCACTGTGGGGAATAGGATTGCAAGAAAAAGTCAATGGACACACCTACTTCCTCCATGACGGGCGTGCCCGCAACTTCCTCGAAGCAATAATGTGGCATGGAGGAGAAGGCGAAGCATCGAAAAATATTTTTAAAAAGATGCCCAAATCAGATAGGAACGCATTGATAGAATTCCTGGAATCATTGTAATCAAAATTATCACGGCAAGGAACAATCATTAAATAAACAAGCAAGATATGATAAAAAAAACAATACTCTCCGCCTTCCTTATATTAATATGTATGGGAACAAAGGCGCAATATGAAACAGATACCGAAAACGGTGTGGTGTCGTTAGCCGGACGCGAAGGGTTTTCCATAGAAACAAAGAAAGGTGACTTTTTGTTCAAGCCCTATTTGCTGGTACAGACCGACGCAAAGGTGAATTGGTATGATGATGAGGGATTGGACAAAGCATACAATCAGGACAACATTGCCAACTCAGGTTTCGCCATTCCCTATGCAGTACTGGGATTCACCGGAAAAGCTTTCGAACGCGTAACTTTCAACCTTTCTGTCAATGCGGCAAAATCTGGTGGAGCACTGTTGCAGCAAGCGTGGTTCGATGTGAAGCTAAACAAGAGCATGGCCATTCGGGCCGGTAAGTTCAAGACACCTTTCTCTCATGCGTATCTCACAACTCTGGGAGAAACATTGATGCCGGTGTTGCCCACTTCCCTGACAAAGCCTGTCATCCTGCCTCACTCGTTAAACGCGGTTAGTCCAAATTTCGGCACAGGATTTAATTTGGGCGTGGAGCTTCACGGCATGTCGTCGAAAAAGTTCGGCTATCAGATAGGCTTATGGAACGGAACAGGGGCCTCTGTCAATTCAGACACAAAGACCTTCAGCGATGATTGGCACATTCCTTCCCTGCTTTATGCAGGCAGAGTGGCCTTTATGCCAAAGGGAATCATGCCGAGCACGCAGGGCAATCCAAACCGCCTGACAGAAGACAAGTGGATGTTGGCACTCTCGTCCTCTCTCAACGTGGAGAGCGAAAACGAAAGTACCAATGATTTCCGTGCGGGAATGGAGTTTGCCATGCTGAAAAACAAACTCTATTTAGGCGCAGAGTTGTATTATATGCACGTTGGTTTTACCAAACGCCAGAAAATCAACGAAACCTTTAACTATATTGGTGGCTATATGCAGGGTGGTTATTTTGTGACCAACCGATTACAGGCAGCTGTCCGATATGACTTTTTCAACCGTAACGGGCTGGATAAAAGCGGTTTCCTGAACATACCGGCGGTAGGTTTCAACTACTTCTTTAAAGGCTGTAACCTGAAACTGCAAGCAATGTATGAGTACACCGGACGCTCCGGCCACG
Source organism: uncultured Bacteroidales bacterium (assembly GCA_937995875.1). GTDB lineage: Bacteria > Bacteroidota > Bacteroidia > Bacteroidales > Bacteroidaceae > Prevotella. Next base: position 84,379 of record CALKIW010000007.1, read on the forward strand.
CTAACCAATTAGACCGTGACAACGACAATCTTGGCTTGGCTACCCATTCCGGAACGGTTCGTCTTCAATATTCATTCTGACAAGGAGGTTGATGTATGACCAGACACACTCTTTTCCTATCAGTTTTCTTTTGCATCCTCCTTACGGCTTGTGACGATGGGCGCATCTACGAGAAATCTGTGTCTGTGCCGGAAGAAGGGCGCGTCGTGAAATTCAAAGGGGAGATAACCGGTTTGGACAGTTGGTCTCCGGGCTATTCTGTCGTGATTGCAGGATTTAACGACAAAAGCGATTATGCCATTCTCAGCAAGTCAATACCCACCGCAGAAAGCCTGTCAAAAGGGATAATCCTTGCCGGTATAAACGACGACGTGACCGATATAGAGCTTTGTATCACCAACAGACTGCGGAAGCGTATTCTCACTTTGCGCAAATTCGACTGTCCGAGAACATCAGACACCATTCGGCTTGACGTCGGCTCATTGGATGTCGGTATGTTTTCAGCCATACAAACAAACATCTTCAACACCACCTGCGCCAACTGTCACGGTGCCAGCAACCATGCTGCGGCGGGGCTGTTCCTGACTGAGGGTAAGAGCTTTAAAGCCATCGTTGGGCAGCCGTCTGCAAAGGAGGAAGGGCGAAAAGTTGTTATGCCCGACCATGCTGAAGAAAGTGTGCTCTATCGTGTGTTGGCAACCAATATCAGTAAGGAGTGGAAATACGACCACACTAAGGAAATTCTGTCTGATGAAATGATAGATATTTTGGAAAACTGAATTAACTATGGAGCGAACAAATAAACCAAGCAAATGATCAATAAAGAAAATACACTGACAGAATTATTTGAATATAAAGCGAATAACGGGGTTTCAGAATATCATGCCGTTATTCATGTGACCAACAGCAGTTTAACCTATCATGCGCAGGTTGAAGCATTGTTGAATGCGTATGACAAACTGTTGAAAGACGAACTTCATGGGGCGGTTGCCATTTTCAAACGATTTTTCCTCTCGGACGCAACCAACCAAGCCGATTATCTGACTGCTATAGAAATTGAATGTTCGGACTGTGCTCTTTCCATAGTGGAACAACCACCTTTGAACGGCACTAAAATAGCTCTGTGGGTCTATCTGCAAACAGGCATACAGACTAAGGTTTTGCCACACGAGATATTTGAAGTCAGGCATGGCAACTACCGCCATTTATGGACAGCCGGCAACTATAACAAAGCCGCAAACTCAGAATATCAAACCCGACTGTTGCTGAACGATTATATGATGCAACTGATGGAACAAGGCTGCAAGTTGTCGAACAACTGCATACGCACTTGGTTCTTCGTGCAGAATGTTGATATAAACTACGCAGGAGTTGTCAAGGCTCGCAACAAAGTGTTTGCCACTCAAAACCTTACCGACAAAACCCATTTCATCGCAAGCACCGGCATAGGCGGTCGGCATGCTGACCCGAAAGTCTTCGTACAAATGGACGCCTATGCCGCAGACGGACTACAGCCCGAACAGATACGCCACCTCTATGCACCGACTCATCTTAATCCGACATACGAATACGGCGTTAGTTTTGAACGCGGTACATATATTGACTATGGAGACCGCCGTCAGGTTTTCATATCTGGTACGGCAAGCATCGATAATAAAGGTGAGGTAGTGCATCCGGGAGATATTCGCATGCAGACGGAGCGTATGTGGGAGAATGTTGAAACGCTTCTGAACGAGGCCGACTGTACTTTTGAGCACGTGGGACAAATGCTCGTATATCTGCGCGACATAAGCGACTACGATGCTGTGAAAGAAATGTTTGACCACCGATTTCCCAAAACTCCGAAACTCATTCTGGCAGCTCCCGTATGCCGCCCCGGTTGGCTGATAGAAATGGAGTGTATGGCCGTAAAGTCACAAAACGACAAATGCTATCCTGCATATTAACGCATATTGGGCATGAAAAAAGCAATCGCGGCGCTCTACATCACCCTTATCGCTGTCCTCGCAGCAGCTACATTCATTGAATATTCACAAGGTAGCGACTTTGCACAACGGTATATTTATCATTCGCCTGTGTTCTGTTGCCTATGGGGGATGTTGTCGCTGCTAACCATACACATATTATACAAGAAACGGCTGTGGCACAAGTTGGCCACTTTCATGCTGCATCTGTCTTTCATCATTATATTGACAGGCGCGCTAATGTCTTTTCTGACCTCTAAGAAGGGCTACATCCACCTGCGTATTGGCAGTCCGGAGACTTGCTATGTAGAAGGAGAATGCGCTGTCAGCCATAAGCTGCCTTTTACCCTTATGCTGAATAGCTTTCGCGTGAAACACTATCCCGGCACCGATGCTCCGGTTGATTATGTGAGCCGTATAACTTGCAGCTCGGCAGAGGGCAAGAAAGTAGAGGCCGTTATCTCCATGAACCATATTTTTAAGAAACAGGGATATCGTTTCTATCAATCTTCCTATGACGACGATCAAAAGGGCACTTTGCTGAGTGTCAATTATGATCCGTGGGGCACCCCAACAACCTACATGGGCTATCTGCTGCTGGCCCTCTCCATGATTGCTGTTCTGTTGAGCCGCAAAGGGCGTTTCCGCACGCTGCTGCGAGAGGTATTTGCGAAATCGGCCAAACCGTTTTTGTGCGTACTATTGCTGTGCATGGCAACAGATTCCTTTGCTTTGGATAAGATGCCCGTTATTTCCGATCGCGAAGCCGACAGCCTGTCGGCCACGCGATGAAGTGTGGCTGATGCAATTCAGTAAATTGCTGCTCTACCCGGCAGTGTTCTTCTTGGGCATAGGAATTTTTATCGGAGCAGTATGGGCAAATGTATCATGGGGACGCTATTGGGCATGGGATCCCAAAGAGGTGTGGGCACTGATAACGTTCATGCTCTATGGATTGGCTTTCCACGACAAGGCCCTTGTTTGTTTCCACCGTCCGCGCTTTTTCCACATTTACATGATACTGGTTTTTAGTGCTGTCCTGATGACCTATTTCGGAGTAAACTTTTTCTTAGGAGGAATGCACAGTTACGCATAACAGATACGGCGCACAGAATACGGCGCAAAATCCTTATGATTTGTTGATTTTATCCTTACAAACCTATCACTATGCTTCGCGTATTTAAAAACAAAAAGGCTTTCGCCTGAAATACGCGATGTATGCGAAAGTTTATAAAAACCTGACTACCAGCATATTTCAAAAAACAAGCATTTTGACTCCAGTAGCGTCGCCTGCGTTTGACTATCAAACGGCACGACAATCAGGCCTTAATCGTGATGCGGATAAGCCGTTTTCGCACTGCCATTAAAGCCTTTCCATACTCTGGTTAGATAGTAGCCCCACCGCCATCACAACTTTCGTATCACAAAGACTGATAAAAAACAACTGAAACATAGTCCTTTTTTATCCAGATGCCTCGTAAAACAGGCACTGAAAAACAGTCATTAAGTTTTACATATTAATCAATATGATCGAGTGAAGTCCGGAATGAAGCACGCATAATAAAACACATTTGTCCTCTCTATTCCTAAAGGTTGGAGGGTGGTGTTACATCGTTTGTACGACTTACTTGCAATAATAATAATACCAATAGGTTTGGCCATAGGTATCGCGGAGTTTGTTATTGCGCAGTCTGACGTCTTTATTTGTACGCCGTAGGGTTGTAAAATCTTCATAATCTGCTTCCAGCACCGGGTCTTTGTAAACTACGGAGGGGTGCAGAGTTTGGCGACTGTAAAGGATTAGTGCCTCCTTGTAATGTTTGGGGAGCGTGGAGTCTATCAGATAATATTTTGGCAGTGTGTTGGCAAAAGCATCTATATTACCATCAAGCAAAAAAGCGCATAAGAGCCAGTCGTGAGATGCCTTTGTTGCCCGATTCGTGGAATGAAGCAAAGCGAAATAGTCTGTCGGATGCATTTTTTTGGGGAAAACCACACCAAGTTCTTTATAAACTTCTGTCTCCGGCACCATCATGAGTTTCACATTTCTGTTGTCCGGCAACATGACTTCCGACCCTCCCGTCAAGGGATATTCGAAAAGGCGTTCACCAAGATGATGCGTTTTGGACAAGGCATATATTCTGAGAAATGTCAGACTGCTGTCGGTCTTATGCTCTGAACTTCCGACACGTGTCGCTTCGTTATAATCTCCGGCCAGCAACAAATTTTCCATTCGCATACGATGATGGAACAGCCGGTCGCTGCATCCTATAAAACAGGTCATGAGCATCAGCGCAACCATGAACAGAAGGTTTACCCAGATGAGCGACACTACTCCGGCAGTTTTCGACTGCAGACGCATGGACTCTATTTGTCTGCACATCCATGCTATGCCAAAGTAGACTATCATCAGCAGCGGAAAAATCCAATACCAATGGCCAATATAACTTTCATGTTCCAGATTTGGAGATACATCCGTCAATATGCCCAACAACAAGAAAGAGGGAAAATATGTAAGGGCGTAAAAGTTGCCGTCGAGACGGATGAAAGCATAAATGAGTAATTGGAGCAGGCCGAGCACTAAGGTGATAAGGACAGCACCAATGGTGCGATCATAATGGGTAACCCCATGAGATAAAACGTGTTGGGTTACGGACAAAATATCTGCCTGATACTCATACAGATAAAAAAAAGAGAAAAGTATAAAAAGAACGGCACACAACGCTCGTAAAAACGTTGTGCCCCGCTTTAGTTGATTCGTCATGAATTGAGTTGTCAATAATTTACTTACGTCTTAATACCACTGCCGAACGGGCCGGTATATAAAGTTTAAGCCATCCCTTGTTGTCTTTGGCATAAAGATCATCGTGATTGGTGAAATGGGTGATGCTGTCGTCGGCAAAGCCGTTGCCTCCGAACTCAGCAGCATCTGTGTTGAGTTGTACCTCGTAGGCTCCCTCTGGCACCAAAAAACCATAATCGGTGAACGAACGGGTGGGAGAAAAATTGAACACAAAGATGAGACTTCCACGCATGAAGGCCAAAACCTGATCTCCATCGTTATGCCAAATTTCCTGCACGGGATAGTCGTTGAAGCCTTTCTCGCTCTTGATGACCTTGAGCATCGAAGCATCGAAGTCGCCCAAATAATGGTAGTCTAACTCCTTGTTGTCGACAAGGTTCCATTGACGACGGGCGTATTTGTAACTCCATCCGTTGCCTTCTCTCGGAAAATCTATCCATTCGGGGTGCCCAAACTCATTGCCCATGAAGTTGAGATAACCTCCATTCATGGCTGATGCGGTGGCCAAGCGAATCATCTTATGCAGTGCTATGCCACGATGCACGGTGCCATTCTCATCACCTTTCTTAAAATGCCAATACATATCGGCGTCTATCAGGCGGAAAATGATGGTTTTGTCGCCAACCAAAGCCTGATCGTGGCTTTCGCAATACGAAATGGTTTTCTCATCGGATCGGCGGTTTTTGATTTCCCAGAAAATGCTGCTCGGCTTCCAATCTTCATCTTTCAGCTCCTTGATAATCTTAATCCAATAGTCGGGGATGTTCATGGCCAAACGATAGTCGAAGCCATAACCGCCGTCCTCAAACTTGGCCGCCAAGCCCGGCATGCCACTCACCTCCTCTGCTATCGTGATTGCATGAGGATTGACCTCATGAATCAGGCTGTTGGCCAAGGTTAGATAGCAGATGGCGTTATCATCCTGATGACCGTTGAAGTAATCATCGTAAGTGACAAATGCCTCTCCAAGCCCATGACTATAGTAGAGCATGGAGGTCACGCCATCAAAGCGGAAGCCGTCAAAATGGAATTCCTCGATCCAATATTTACAATTGCTGAGCAAGAAATGAAGGACATTGTCTTTGCCATAATCAAAACACAAGCTATCCCAAGCCGGATGCTCACGGCGGTCTCCCGGATAAAAATATTGATTGGGGTCACCGGCAAAATTACCCAAGCCCTCAACCTCATTCTTCACCGCATGAGAATGGACGATATCCATGATAACGGCTATTCCCATATCGTGCGCGGTGTCTATCAGCTCCTTCAACTCCTCTGGCGTACCAAAACGACTTGACGGAGCAAAGAAAGAACTCACATGATAACCGAAACTTCCGTAATAAGGATGTTCCTGAATAGCCATCACCTGTATGCAGTTGTAGCCGGCCTTGGCAATGCGGGGCAGTACATTGTTCTTAAATTCAGTGTAAGTTCCTACCTTCTCGGCATCCTGAGCCATTCCGATGTGACATTCATAGATGAACAAAGGAGACTTTTGGGGTCGGAAACTTTTTGTCTTCCATTTGTAGCTCTGCTTAGGGGCCCATACCTGAGCAGAAAATATCTTGGTTGTCTCGTCTTGCACAACACGCCGTGCCCATGCGGGAATACGTTCACCTTCTCCACCATCCCATTTGATACGGAGCTTATACAGGTCACCATGCTTCATAGCCTTTGCCGGAAGTTTCAGTTCCCAATTACCGCTATCGCTGATACGAGTGCACCGATATTCCTCACACGTTTTCCAACCATTGAAATCGCCCACCAAATAGATGGCTGTGGCATTGGGAGCCCATTCGCGGAACACCCAACCACCGCGTGGTATTTTATGCAGACCGAAGTATTCGTAACCGCTGGCAAACCCGGAAAGAGACATCTTGCCATTCTGAGTCAATTGTCCTATCTTCCACGAGGCGTGATCGTGGCGTCCACGTATTGCCTCCTCGAAAGGCTCAAGATAGGGGTCGTGAGCCACTATACCAATATGTGCCGGAACAGACGTCTCCCTTGATAGAGAGGTCTTTGGAACAGCTTTGTTTGATGTCTTTCTTTGAGTTGCCATAGTATTTGTTGGTATTTAATGATTATTTAAAGTGCTTAGGCCTTTACCTTAAATATAGCTTTGCGAATTTGTGGTTGGTCGGAGATTCCGGGAGCATGACCGTCCTGAGGCATGAAGATTACAAACTGTCCCGGCTTGACAGTGACAAAGGTTTGAGAAGCAACGCCGGAAATCTTGCCCATATCGTTATCTTCGTTATAAACGTCGGCGGGCAACTCTACCATGGGAATATATCCATAAGTCTCAGGAGAACTGATAGGTACCTGGACATCTATCATCTTTCTATGATATTCCATGTCTGCCTCTGTTGGAAGTTTTCCTTTCAGCGTCTGAACGTTTACAAAGACCTCATCACCCTTCAACAAATGTTTGCCGTCTTCGATTTCTTCCCACTTGTTGGCTTTCATAAAATCTACAACTTCCTTGAAAAGAGGATTTAAAGAAACATATTTCTCTAAATTATCCAATGTATCGATAATCATATTGCTTAGGTTTATATTTTAATTATCATTGAATCGTCGGCCGCTATCGTAATGTCCAGTGAAGATAATCTTACCGTTACGATCTTTCTCTACAAAGCGCCCATCACGTATGTCGTCAATATAAGTACCCTCAAAACGGGTTCCGTCTTTCTCCTCCTCAATGGCCTTCCCGTTACGCATACCGTTCTTGTAAGTGCCCTTGAAACGAGTGCCGTTGGCATAATGGATGATCACCTCGCCTTCTATCTTTCCATTTACGAAGTCACCATCAAACACATCATTGTTGTGTTTGGTCAATTTGCCTCGTCCGTTTTGCAAATCATTCTTCCATTGGCCCTCATATTTGTCACCGTTTGCCCACACGAAGGTTCCCTGACCGTCACGAACGCCCTCTAAAAAATGCCCGGTATAACGGTCGCCATTAGCATATTTGAATATGCCCTCGCCTGTACGTTCGCCCTGCTCATAATCTCCTTCATATCGGTCGCCATTCTGGAATATATATATGCCGCGCCCCTGCTGTATGTCATCTTTCCATTGTCCTTTATACACATCGCCGTCAGCATATTTATTCACACCATAGCCCGAACGTTGGTTATTGACCCATTCTCCTACATAAGTGGTTCCATCGCCCCAGTCGAAAGTGCCTTTCCCCTCCTTCTTGTCGTCACGCCACTGTCCCTTATAGGAAGCACCACTGGCATAAATATATTCTCCTTTGCCCTGACGAACGTCTTGATACCATTCGCCATTATACTTGTCACCATTGAAATAGTACATGATACCGTGCCCCTGTTGGTAATCGCGGAACCATAGACCAACATACTTGTTATTATTATTAAAATAATAGGTGCCATGACCATGCTGCTGATTCAGCAGCCATTGACCCTCATACTTCTCCCCATCAGAAAACGTATAGATGCCGTAGCCCTGACGTTTTCCCTTGACGAAATCTCCCTCGTAAGTGTTCCCATTATCAAACAAAACACTTCCCTTGCCTTGAGGCTTTCCGGAAACAAGTTGTCCTTTGTAAACTCCCTTTATTCCCATTTCCTCCACAGTACAAGAGCCTAAGGTGATCTTTTGAGCGTTACTGCAAATAGGAATTGCAAGGAACAATAAAGCTATTATCTTATTTTTCACCATTCAATATGTATCAATTGAATGTCAAAGATAGTAATAATTATCGAAATAGTGTCGGCAAGGACAAATAATTAAAGCAGCAAAATGCGATTTTAACATTCTTAAATAAGATTCGTTGTATATATTTTTGTACATTTGCAAAAACACGTAATTAAAAAGAATATGGAAATAATTGCTATTATTCCTGCAAGATACGCATCGACCCGCTTCCCGGGAAAGCCATTGGCTAAGTTAGCCGGGAAACCCGTTATACAACATGTATATGAGAAGGTTACACAAACTCTCCCAGACACATGGGTTGCGACAGACGACCAACGCATCTATGAGACGGTGGAAGATTTTGGAGGAAAAGCCATCATGACACGCCCGGATCACAAGAGTGGCACAGACAGGATTCAAGAAGCTGTTGATAAAATCGGCACCAAGGCTGACATCATCGTAAATATCCAAGGGGACGAGCCTTTTATACAAACCTCTCAAATCGAAACCATTTGTAAACTCTTTGAAGATCCCAACACGCAAATTGCCACAATAGGCAAATACTTTACAGACACACAAGCCTTAATCAATCCCAATTCACCGAAAATCGTAACCGATGTCAATGGCTTTGCCTTATACTTTTCACGCTCCGTCATTCCATTTATAAGAGGAATTGACAAAGATTTATGGCTGCAACATTTCAAATTTATCAAACATCTCGGCATATATGCGTATCAAAGGAATGTACTGAAAGCAATAACACAGCTGCCGCAATCTCCATTGGAAATGGCTGAAAGCCTTGAGCAACTGAGATGGTTACAAAACGGTTATCGTATCAAAGTCGGCCTGACAAACATCGAAACCATCGGAATTGACACACCGGAAGACCTTATTCGTGCCGAAAAGTATTTAAAAAAATAATATCGCACGGCTATTTTATCTAAATTTGCAACTATTAAATATCAATATACAAATCATGGACGAAAAAGAAAGAGAGGCCATTCAGCTGCCCGACAACGCATTTAGAGAACTCAAAGAAGGCGAGGAATACGAGCCCGTCATGAAACCCACACTGGCATATCCGGAGGTAAACGCTTGGTCGGTTACCTGGGGAATTCTCATGGCCATGCTGTTTTCGGCTGCCGCTGCCTACTTAGGCCTGAAGGTTGGACAGGTGTTCGAGGCCGCCATTCCCATCGCCATTATCGCTGTCGGCGTCTCCACAGCCACCAAACGCCACAAGGCTTTGGGCGAGAACGTGATTATCCAGAGCATCGGAGCGTGTTCGGGTGCAGTGGTCGCCGGATGTATTTTCACGCTGCCGGCCATCTATATCCTGCAGAGCAAATATCCCGAAATGACCACTTCGTTCCTCAATATGTTTCTGGCGTCAGCCTTAGGAGGCGTGTTGGGCATCCTGTTTCTCATTCCTTTCCGCAAATACTTTGTGAGCGACATGCACGGCAAATACCCGTTCCCGGAAGCTACAGCCACCACACAAGTGCTCGTGTCGGGTGCCAAGGGCGGTGATCAGGCCAAGCCATTACTGCTTGCCGGAATGGTGGGCGGACTTTACGACTTTATCGTTTCCAGCTTCGGATGGTGGAACGAGAACTTCACCAGCCGTTTCGTTGGTATTGGACAAGACCTTGCCGACAAAGCCAAACTCGTGTTCAAGGTAAACACGGGAGCTGCCGTTTTGGGATTGGGCTACATTATCGGACTGAAATATGCCCTCTACATCTGTCTCGGCTCGCTGGCCGTTTGGTGGCTCATCGTGCCGGGAATGTCGATCATTTTCCACGACCAAGTACTCAATATGTGGGATCCAAGCATCACAATGACTGTGGGTGCCATGAGCCCCGAACAGATTTTCAAGGCCTACGCACGCAGCATTGGTATCGGCGGCATTGCCATGGCCGGTGTTATCGGTATTGTGAAAAGCTGGAGTATCATCAAGGATGCCGTAGGATTGGCCGCCAAAGAACTTAAGGGCAAGGGCGGAAGCATCGAAGAAGTGAAGCGCACCCAACGCGACATTTCGTTTAAGATTATCGGCATCGGGAGCATTCTTGTTATCCTGCTCACGTTTGTTTTCTTCTGGTTGGGCGTGATGAAAGGAAATCTGCTGTTTGCCACAGTAGGCATTTTGCTCGTAGCCTTCATTGCATTCCTCTTTACCACCGTAGCTGCCAATGCCATAGCCATTGTGGGCAGCAACCCCGTTTCGGGCATGACACTCATGACCTTGATACTCGCCAGTGTGGTGATGGTAGCGGTCGGACTGAAAGGCACAGGCGGCATGGTGGCTGCATTGGTGATGGGCGGCGTAGTGTGCACAGCGCTCTCGATGGCCGGCAGTTTCATCACCGACCTCAAAATTGGCTATTGGCTTGGCACCACACCTAAGAAACAAGAGACTTGGAAATTCCTCGGCACGCTGGTTAGTGCCGCTACAGTGGTGGGCGTGATGATCGTATTGAACAAGACCTACGGCTTTGCCAGTGGGAAACTTGCCGCTCCTCAGGCCAACGCCATGGCTGCCGTAATCGACCCTCTGATGAACGGCGTTGGAGCTCCTTGGGTGCTCTATGCCATCGGTGCAGCTGTTGCCATTGTGCTCGACCGTCTGCACATCCCTGCCCTACCCTTTGCCTTGGGTATGTTTATTCCGTTGGAACTCAACATCCCGCTGATTGTGGGTGGAGGCGTGAACTGGTATGTCACATCGCGCAGTAAGGACGAGGCTACAAACAAGGCTCGTGGCGAAAAGGGTACGCTTATTGCCAGCGGTTTCATTGCCGGTGGCGCATTGATGGGTGTGGTCAGCGCACTGCTGAAATTTGGTGGCATCGAACTCTCCATCGCGGAGACCTGGTGGGCCAATCCGATGTCGGAGATTTGCTCTCTCCTTGCCTATATCTGTCTGATTGGCTACTTTATATGGGCCACAAAGGTAAAAACCAAGTCATAAAACACCTATCGACAGACGCTCAAAACACGGCTAAGCCCCTGATATTCCTGCTGAATATCAGGGGCTTAACAGTTTATTTCCTATTCGATCATTGCTGTGCGTCATGAGCACATCTGACGATTTCATACGACCTATTGCCGACTGAACATGGGCAAAACGGAGTTGAGGAAGCGCGAAAGTTGCTGCGTCCTGACACCGCGACTTAGCTGTTTGGTCTTGCTATAGGTGATAATCAGTCGTTTCTTGGCTCTCGACATAGCCACATAGAGTTTCCGTGCATCTTCGGCCAAACCCTTAGGGTTGTTCTCATTAAAGAAGCTGGGGATGCGACCATCCACCACATCAAACACAATGACATTGTCAAACTCAAGTCCTTTGGCCTTGTGAATGGTGGTTACAAATACGCGATCGTCGATGGTTGTCGAGCTGCAGAGGTCGGCTTCCTTAAAAGTGTTCATCTCCATGATGTGAGCATCCAGCTGCTCTTTTAAGGAAGGTGCACGCTGTTCGTCGATGATGTCATTGATCAGGAATCTGAACACATACTCCAACTTGGGTATCTCGCACACCCATCCGTTGCTTCTCATCTGCCCATAAAAGCGCTTCATCTCTGCCACAATGGCCGGGTCTTCCGTGCGATGCTCGCGACAGTATAGACGTTCGCGCCCTGTGGCATACAACTCGTGATAGTTTTGGCGCAGCAGGCGGATGCGTTCCTGTGTGGTTTTGCGACCGATATACTCTTTCTGTGAGTCGATCAGCTCCTGTGCCCGCGTGTTGCAATACGTCAGCAAAGATACCGTAGCGTTCACGTCGTCATCGGCCAAGTGGGAGTTTTCGCCCTCCAAGTGCAGTTCTTTCAGCAGCAGTTTCAGTTTAAACGCCTTTAAATCGGGTCTTAACAGACGGATAATTTTCAAAGAATCCAGACAAACAGGATGCACCTTTTGCCAATCAACATGGGGCAGATAACGACGCAGATTATAGTCCATGATGTGATAATCGTACTCCGCATTGTGCGCCAACAGCACATCGTCGCCTACGAAATCGAGAAACATTTGCAAGCCCTCCTCGTGCGAACGAATGGTTTGGTGCCTGCGCTCATCAATAATCGGATTGGGCACATCGCCCAACATCTTGGGAATTTCGCGCCCGGTCTCGATGTGAACAGAAAATTTTCCTATGGATTTTCCTTTCCTGATACGTTCGGCCGCAATCTGAATCACGTCGTCCTCAAACACGTTCAGTCCGGTGGTTTCGGTATCGAACACCACAATATCCCGCTCATTATAGATGCGCGAAAACTCTTGGATATAAGTGGAATTTTCGTAATCGAAGAAATCAGCCGGCGTGATGCCACGCACTTCCAGCCGGTGTACAAACTGACGGGCGGAGGCATTGCTCCGGCAAGCCATCAGCCCTTTCATCAGTCGCGACCATGCCAAAAAGTTGCGCTCGTTGGCCAACACACTCAAATGAGCCATCAGGAGCTTCACCTCAGGCGTGTCAAAGAGGTCGGTGCCCGACACCTTGAAATGGGGTTGAGCTTTTTCAGTCAGTCTTTTACTAATCTCATCTGCATCATTGTTAGCATTCACGATGATGGCTGTGGTTTCATCAGGATTGTTGTTAAAATAACCCACCGCCATGCGAACGGCATCGTCAAATGCTGTCTGAACATCATCGCTCGAAACAACACGCAATTCGTTGCCCTCCGCCTCATTCTCTTTTTTAGCTTCGGGCAGCAGTTCGGGGTCGAAATGCAATTCGCGAACAGCATAAGTATTGAGCAAATCGACCAGATATTTGGGTGACCGGTGATTGACACCCAAATGGTGCAACCTGCCTTTGCAGCGTTGTTTCAGCAGCTCCAAAATCTGCAACTTGGCACCCATAAACGAAAAAATGGCCTGCATCTCGTCGCCAAGATACATAATGGTGCCCCTGCCGGTAGCGTTGCCACTGTCTTTCTCGTCAAACCTGCATGTCGAAAGCGCGTCGATGATGGCCAACTGCATCATGTTCAAGTCCTGCACTTCGTCTACCTGAATCCAGGGATAGCGTTTGTACGAACTGCTCTGCGACAACGCAAGATATGTTTTTTGCAACAAGTCTTCAAAATCCAAGAGATTGTTCTGTTGCTTATACGCCTCATAGGCATGGGCATAGCGCATTTTCGTGACGGTTTGCACCGCCGTCTGTCGCAGTGCAACATCAAAACCGTCCGAACGTACAAAGTCGAGATAGAAATCGCCATGCTCATAGACATCGATCATTGCCTCAGGGGTGAACGGGCGAATCTGCAGTTCGCAGATGGCCCGCAGCACAGCCACATCGTCCTTCGTGACACACTCAGGATGCAATCGCAGCGACTTGGGAATGTCGTGCCGCACCTCAAACATCAGGTGGGAGAAAAACATAATCTGCCTATAATATTGCTGTCGCTGCCTGTTGGCCAGTGCCCGTTCCTCATCTTCCTGAAGATACATCGCAAGTATGCTTGTCACCGTTTCGTCGTCGATAATGGCACTCTCGGCCGGGACCACCGCATTCTCGAACAGAAAGCGTGTGCAGAAACGATGCACGTTGCCCACAAAAACATCCCCGGTGGCAGTGTCGTCTATATTTTCGGAGATACGCTCACGCATCCCCCGGGCAGCTCGGTTGGTAAACGTGAGACATAACATATCTTCGTAAGCCACACCGAGCGCGTGGGCCCGACGTATGCGCTCGGCCAAAATCTGGGTCTTGCCACAGCCCGGAGGCGCCAAAACAAGATGGCATCCGTCATTGACCTCTATAATTTCACGCTGCGTGGCATCGGGAGTCCACCCCGTAGTTTGATTTTGCTGCATGGTTCAAAGTTTTTACAAACTTAGTCATTTTTTGTAAAATATGGGTAAGACTGCACCAAAAAATCTCTACCATTGTCGTTGATACATTTCATGACGGCCGTATGATAAGATTATAAGGATGTGCTCCCATTTACCCCTATATTTCTTTACAAACACCCCTTTAAATTTCGCTTATTCTGAAACAAACTTTCGCTTTGTCCGAAAAACGCAAAAATTTGCCTCTTTTACAATCCTTTGATAATCAACCACTTCTATGAAAGCACCCTTGCATCCCCGTTTGCTCGTTCGCGGTTAAGTATCGAATGGCAGTGCGAGAAGGCCTTAACCGCAGTGTGATTGAGGCTCTTTCGCAGTGCCGTTCGAGCCTAACCATACCACCGTTAAAGCTCTGCCATGATATGACGGGATACAAAATCTAACAAGCTGACTGTTATCTCCCTTTACAAGAAGAAAACAAAGGGGAAAACATAGCCCTTTTTGCGCTGGTTGTCCTGAAAATAATCGCCAAAAAAAGGTAAACGAATTTGACATCTATGGAATTGCAAAATGAAGAGTGAAGAATAAAAAGTGAGGAATAACGTATCAATATTTTCGCAAATTCGGCATAAAAACTTTATCTTTGCAACTATCATTTGCTGTGCTGAAACCAAGACGAAATATAGCCGTCGGCACAGACCAGTCAGACAGAAACAATGAAGATTATACGCAACCCTCTATTGCCGCCCAAGAACTATGATGCCATCAACATCATGGGACTGCTCTTTTGCCGTAAGTTTACGATAATCACCCCGGACATTGTTCGCCATGAGCAGATTCACACACGCCAGATGGTCGAATTGCTGTTCGTGGGATTTTATATTTGGTATCTCCTTGAATGGCTCATCCGCCTGCCCATGAAGGGCAATGCCTATCATAACCTATGTTTCGAGCGTGAAGCTTACGATAATATGGACGATGAGCATTATCTGAGACGGCGCAAGCCCTACGCGTGGATGAAATATTACAGATGAATTCTGTAAACTACCACTATGATTTAAAGTCCTACCCACAAAAGGTTACACGTATGAGCCGGACAAGACATTCCGACAAATATCGGATGCTTACAAAATATGTTACATTTTTTCTTCCATAATGCGAAGGTCAGAATTATCAAGGAAAATAACAAAAAAATCCTCAGAAAATTTCTTCTGAGCCAAAAATCCTCCTTAACCATGATAAGAAACT
>CALKIW010000008.1 GCA_937995875.1 uncultured Bacteroidales bacterium
GACTATATCCACAGCGGAGCCAACATCAAGAGCATTGTGTTGAGATATTTTAATCCTATCGGTGCCCACCCGTCAGGTCATATCGGTGAACTTCCTAATGGTGTTCCTGCCAATTTAATACCGTTTGTAACCCAGACGGCAATAGGTATTCGTAAGGAGTTGACCATTTTCGGCAACGACTACGATACCCCCGATGGCACCTGCATCCGAGACTACATCTATGTTGTAGACCTTGCTAAGGCTCACGTGGCCGCTATGACGCGTGTACTTGATACGGACAGTGATTCGCTGGAGTATTTCAACATTGGTACGGGAAGTGGCAATTCCACACTCGAAATAGTGGAAACATTCGAGAAAGCAACTGGTGTGAAGCTGAATTGGAAGTATGGTCCTCGCAGAGAAGGAGATATTGAGAAGATATGGGGCGATTGTACTAAAGCCAATAAGGTGTTGGGTTGGAAAGCCGAAGCTCCTCTGGATGATGTGCTGCGCTCTGCATGGAATTGGCAGAAGAAACTTCGTGAAGACGGAGTGATGTAATGAGTTTATAAAAATCGGAAGTTGCCGGCACATTTTTTATGATGTGGGAATAAAGCCACAGACATAAACGAGTTCTTCGCAATCGACGCTCACACTGTGATCTTTTGAATTAAGAGCAGTGTTTTTAGTGGCAACTTGTCCGCTGCAATAACCAAAATGATACATACGCAAAAGCCTTTTCATGGACTTTTGCGTATGTATTTTTTATGGTGAGACGTTTTGTTGTTCTTGCATTAGACAACAATTTTTGGGTTTATCTTGTAAAAATAGTGTTAAATTGTAATAGTAGGTCAAGAGTGAAATTTTGTGCAATGGGTTAGAAGTGAGCAAACACGCACAAAGGTTGGAAAATGCAAATATACATCATGATAGCCATTTGGAAGAAGCCGATAAATAAAAATCCACAAAGTTCTAAGGAACTTTGTGGATTTGATACGAATGTATTTAGCATTTCGTTATGCTCCGTTGGAGCCATTGCTCCGCTGTTTTCGCAATTAATAGGCACGCGCAATGATGACGCGATGTTTAGCCGGCTTGCCGCTCACCATATCTACTCCTTCGGTCTGCTCTACACCGAACGGCACGCAACGAATGGTGGCTTGAGTGTCTTCCTTGATTTTAGCCTCTGTCTCGGCTGTGCCGTCCCAGTGACAAAGGAAGAAGCCGCCGTCTTTGATGCGCTCCTTAAACTCATCGTAGTTGTCACATTCGAAGATGTGTTCGTCACGATATTTGCGGGCTTTCTCGAAGACTCCTTTCTGAATATCATCGAGTAGGGCCTGTACGTGTTCCACGATGCCATCGAAAGAAACGGTTTCTTTTTCCAACGTATCGCGGCGCATAACCTCAATAGTGTTGCTTTCCAAGTCACGACCACCCATCACAAGACGCACGGGCACACCCTTAAGCTCGTAATCGGCGAATTTAAAGCCCGGACGTCTGTTGTCAGAATCATCGTATTTCACGCTAATGCCCAGAGATATAAACTTGTCGATGATGGGCTGAAGTTTAGCAGTAATAGCATCGAGTTGTTCGTCGTTCTTGCTTATTGGTACGATAACCACCTGGATAGGAGCAAGCTTTGGAGGAAGCACGAGGCCGTTGTCATCTGAATGAACCATAATAAGGGCACCCATGAGTCGGGTGGAAACGCCCCAGCTTGTGGCCCATACATATTCGGGCTTGTTCTCCTTGTTAAGGAAGGTTACGTCGAAACTCTTGGCGAAGTTTTGCCCCAAGAAATGGCTTGTACCACTCTGCAGCGCCTTGCCGTCTTGCATCATGGCCTCTATGGTGTAGGTATCGAGAGCACCGGCAAAGCGTTCTGTCTCGCTCTTGACACCTTGAACAACGGGTACGCCCATCCATTTTTCAGCAAATTCAGCGTAAACCTTGAGCATCTTTCGGGCTTCTTCTTGTGCCTCCTGTTCTGTAGCATGAGCAGTGTGCCCCTCTTGCCATAGGAACTCTGAAGTGCGGAGGAAAGGGCGTGTGCGCATCTCCCAACGCATCACGTTGCACCATTGGTTACAGAGAATGGGGAGATCGCGATACGATTGAATCCAGTTTTTGTAGGTGTTCCATATCATCGTCTCTGATGTTGGACGGATGATAAGTTCTTCTTCCAGCTTGGCCTCAGGATCTACTTCAATGCCTTTGCCATCCTCGGTAGCCTTGAGACGGTAGTGTGTCACTACAGCGCTCTCTTTAGCAAAGCCTGCAACGTGCTCGGCCTCTTTTGCAAAAAAGCTTTTGGGGATAAGGAGGGGGAAATAGGCGTTTTGTACTCCGGTCGCCTTGAACATACCATCGAGGGCCGCCTGCATCTTTTCCCAGATGGCATAGCCATAGGGCTTGATAATCATACATCCTCGCACGGGCGATGTTTCAGCAAGATCTGCTTTCATTACCAAGTCGTTATACCACTGGCTGTAGTTGTCTGCGCGCTTGGTTAAATGCTTCAATTCTTTAGCCATTTTTATCTCTTTGTCTTTAAATTTTGTTTACCTGTAGGGAAAATCCTATTCCAAAGTAGGTGTTTCCCATTGCAGCAATCGTTTTGTTTGCTTAATTTTGTCACAAAGTTACTAAAAAAAAACATGATAATAAGGTTTCCTTAGAAAAAAGAATTAACTTTGCATATAGACGATTAAAAATTAAAATGAGATTATGAAAAGTATTAAAATTGCAACAATGGGGTTGTGCATGCTTACTATTTGTAGCTGCTCAACCAAGCAAGGTACCGGTGCTTTGATTGGTACGGGTGCCGGAACTGTATTGGGAGGAATTATTGGTAAAATTTCAGGAAATACTGCTGTGGGTGCGGCTATTGGCGGTGCCGTTGGCGCCGGTACCGGTGCCATCATTGGCAGACACATGGATAAAGTTGCTGCGGAAACTGCCGCACAGGTGGAGAACGCCAAAGTAGAAGAGGTGACTGATGCCAACGGATTGAAGGCAGTCAAGGTAACGTTTGATTCTGGTATCTTGTTCGCTACCAATCAATCTACCCTGAATGCTACCAGCAAGAACGAATTGGCAAGATTTTCCGAAGTGTTGAAGAACAATTCAGACTGTCATGTAGACATCTTCGGATATACCGACCGTTCTGGTAACGACGCTATCAATGTACCATTGAGCCAGAAACGTGCACAGAGCGTAGCCAATTATTTGTCTTCTTGCGGCGTAAGCGGTGCCCAAATGCAGAACATTATTGGCAAGGGCAGCCAGGATGAGATAGAGGACAAGAGAGTTTCTCGTGTCAATCGCCGTGTAGAGGTTTATCTCTATGCATCTCCGGCTATGGTAGATGCTGCTAATGCCGGTACGCTTAATTAATAGGTTCATATTAATATAAGTATATTAAAAAACGAATAAATAGGGGATGTGGGCATATGCCTACATCCCCCTTTTGGCATGAAAATACTGAAGAACTTCGTCAAATGGGCCTTAAGCCTGTTCTTTGCCTCAACGATATTGGTTGTGGTGGCTTATAGGTTTATTCCCGTTTATATAACACCACTGATGGTCATTCGATGTTTCGAAAACGGAAATCTCACAATGCATCATCATTGGGTACCACTTGAAGAAATGTCGCCACACATGCCGGTAGCAGTGATGGCAGGTGAGGACGCGCGCTTCCTGTTGCATCATGGATTCGACTTTAATGCTATTGGAACAGCTGCAAAGCGCAATATAAAGAATAAAGGAGGGAAGAAATACGGGGGCAGCACCATTAGTCAGCAAACGGCGAAGAATGTGTTTTTGTGGCCGGGACGCTCATGGGTGAGAAAGGGATTTGAGACTTATTTCACTGCGCTCATAGAGATTGCCTGGAGCAAGCAGCGTATCATGGAGGTGTACCTCAATTCCATAGAGATGGGCGATGGTATCTATGGAGTGGATGCGTGCGCGAAATATAATTTTGGAAAGACGGCCGGAGACTTAAATCGACGTGAATGCGCACTGATTGCAGGTACTTTGCCGAATCCGAGACGATTCTCGTCGAAAAATCCCAGTGGATATATGCGACTGCGCCAACGCCAAATTATGGCCAACATGAGCTACATTCCTTCTTTCCCCAAAGAAGGAGAGGACTATGATCCAAGCACAGCAGTGGGGACTACTTATAAATAAAGAACAGACGGAGAAGTGAAGGAGAATGGGGCATATCATACTGTAGGCCATCATTTTTGTTGTCAAGTTTTCACCCCTTTACTTCTAAAAATAGACGATATACAATGCAGACAGACCAAGAACTCCTAACTCAACTCAATGACAGTCAGCGCGAAGCTGTGAAATACTGTGACGGTCCGCAACTGGTCATAGCGGGTGCGGGGTCGGGAAAAACACGTGTACTTACCTACAAAATAGCTTGGCTCTTAGAACATTACGGGATGAAGCCTTGGAACATTCTTGCCCTCACGTTTACTAACAAGGCTGCCAGGGAGATGAAGCAGCGCATCGGACAGTTGGTTGGGGAGGAGCGGGCGCGACACCTGCAAATGGGAACATTCCACTCTGTATTCTCTCGCATATTACGCGTGGAGGCTCAAAGCATTGGCTATAATTCGGATTATACCATCTATGACGAAACGGATTCTCGGTCGTTGATAAAGAATATCGTGAAGACGATGGGGCTCGACGACAAGAGTTACAAGCCTGCTTCGATACATTCGGCTATTTCGATGGCGAAGAATAGGCTCTGTATGCCGAGCCAATATGCCGAAGACGGCGATTTGAGAAATCGCGACCGACATCGCAATATGCCCGAAGTTTATAAGATCTATATGTCTTACCAACAGCGACTGCGTCAGGCAAACGCCATGGATTTCGACGATTTGCTGGTGCTTACCTATCGAATGTTGCAACAGGACGAGTCTCTTCGGAAGAAGTATGCGGAGCGGTTTCAGTATGTTTTTGTAGACGAGTATCAGGATACCAATTTTGCCCAACAGCAAATCGTGACGTTATTGACTAAGGAACATCGCCGGATTTGTGTTGTGGGAGACGACTATCAGAGTATCTACGCATTTCGTGGAGCAAAGATAGACAATATATTGAATTTTAACAAGATATATCCTGAAGCTAAACTTTTTAAGTTGGAGCAGAACTATCGCTCTACTCAGCTCATTGTCGCAGCTGCAAATTCATTGATGAAACACAACTCCAGACAGATTCCCAAAGAAGTTTTCAGCAAGAACGAGGAAGGAGAAAAGCTGACTGTCTTTGAAACAATATCGGACAAGCGGGAAGCGGCGATGGTATGTCGGGAGATCAAACGCATCAAGCGTGAGGAAAATTGCCGATGGAGCGACTTTGCTATTCTGTATCGTACCAACGCGCAAAGTCGAACGTTTGAGGAGGAAATGCGCAAGCCTGAAGTGGATATGGGAAAACACTATCGCATTTATGGAGGGTTGAGTTTCTACCAGCGAAAGGAAATCAAGGACATCATTGCCTACTTCCGAATGCTTGTTAATCCTGACGATGAGGAGGCATTCCGCCGAATTATCAATTATCCGACACGGGGAATCGGTGCTACGACCTTGCAAAAAATTATTGATACAGCCCAACAACATCATGTAAGTTTTTGGGAAGTGGTGTGCAAACCGATTGACTATCAGTTGGATGTAAACAAAGGCACATTGGGGAAACTGTCTGCTTTTCAGTCGTTGATCAATGGATTCATGCAGAAAAGCAAATCGACCGACGCTTTTACATTAGGAAATGAAATCATCGAACAGTCAGGCATTAAGGCCGACTTGGCCTCTGACAAAACTGCTGAAGGAGATGGGCGACGACAGAATGTTGATGCCCTTTTGTCGGGCATGGCCGACTTTGTACAAGGACAGCGAGAAGATGATCAAGCCGAACATGTGGGATTGAGCGATTATCTTTCGACCGTTTCTTTGATGACGGATATGGATTCTGATGATGGGTCCGACGATAAACTAACGATGATGACCATTCATGCGGCCAAAGGATTGGAATTTCCTACGGTATTTATTGTGGGGATGGAAGAAAATATATTTCCGAGCACGCTATCTGTGGGAACGCCAAAGGAATTGGAGGAGGAGCGGAGACTGCTTTATGTAGCTATCACACGAGCTGAAAAACATTGCTATCTCACTTGGTCGCACTCGCGGTGGCTCTACGGGAAGATGGACAGTTTTGTAAATCCGAGTCGCTTTTTAAATGATATTGACCAAAAATATATCACGGTTAGGACGGAGAGCGGACGTTCTTCTAGCCGCTGGTTTGACAATGACGACAAGCCTGTCCGTCGTCCTTGGGATGAAGATTATGAGATGAATCGCCCGTACATGGGGTCGGGAACATGGAATAGGGAATACCGACGGACGAGTGACAGAATGCAAAACTCACGTCCGGTGGCAGGTCAGTTTATGGCCGATGCTAAGCCTAAGGAAACTGCTCCACGTCGTCCGGAAACCGCAGTAAACCCTTTCTCCCCATCATTTGAACAGAAATTGAAACAGAGTGGGCGATGGAAACGTGTCTCACAGGCCATGACCAATGGTGGCAGAGCAGTTTCTTCCACATCTCCTGCTTCGACAAATCCATCTTCATCAGGTCCTGCATCTTCTCACGGTGCGGCATCAGGACTACAGGCAGGACAGATAATAGAACATCATCGCTTTGGTCGAGGCACTGTAATCAAAGTGGAAGGTGCAGGTGAGAATGCCAAAGCAACAGTAGAATTTGATACAACCGGACGGAAACAATTACTGTTGAAGTTTGCAAGATTCAATGTGATTGGGTAGACATTGTTACAAAATCAGAACGCTCTCTGAATATCCTCAGACGGATTTTTCAGAGAGCGTTCCGGTATTATACGGTTTCAAAGACTTTCATCAACGGGCTTTTCCAATTTGCGTTTCACTTTGGGCATACGCTTTTTATTGTTCAGCCAAGCTGCCTTTCGCAGTTCATAGTCTTGTCTTTGCTTTTCCAAGAAGTTGTCGGCCATATTATTTGATTTTACTGTATATGACACTGATTTTGAGGGGGCTGTTAGTTTCTGTTCCTTTTACCAATCGTGTGCTGGTGAGTGACATATCGTTGCTAACCTTCGTCACGATTGTCTTTATTTCTCCATAGGATGTGGATATTTGAGTGGTAGACAGCGACACAGGTACCAATATTACCTTATTCCAGTTCTCCGACTTGTTCTTGACGTTATTCATTGCACTTATCAGGCCTGAAATGTTATGAAATACATAGCTATTGTCGGCAGACTGAGCTTTCCCATTATAGGCCCAACTGGCAGCGTATGATGTTTTGTTATTGTATATTTTGTTGTTCTCAAAGAATGAATAGAGCGAATCTTTAGGTACCATGAGAATGTTTTGAGGTACATCAAAAGCATAATCGCTGCTCATGTTATTATTCAATCGAGGCAACACTAATTTGGCAGAAACAATAGTATCGGTCGCATGACCTTGCAAAATGCTTTCCACCGGCAACGTCAATTCAGTAAATATTCCCGCCGGCGTTTTCAGGTAGGTGCAGCTTTCATCAGCTATGAGTTTGCCAATGGTTTGTTTATCATTGGTAATCGTACTTGTCTGCAACACCTCTTCAGTGCCCCAGAATACAGCCACTTGATTGAGTATTGTGTCCTTATACGCTGTCACTGCAGTGCCACTACTCTTGTCGGTATAGGCCTTTCTAACTTTGTTTTTAAAATAAACATTGAGTTGCGAAGTTTGAATTTTCGCCATATTTCCCAATCCGCTTCTCAGTTTGAAGAAGAATCCCGGCACCACATTATTCCTGAACGTATAGGCATTCTTGAAGTTTGACGGGTCATCGTAATATTTTTGGAGCACGTATGCACCGTAATTATTATAGGTCTTGGCGTCCTTGTCTGTATATGCTTCGTCAAGTTTTATGGTGATGTATGGTGTATATGAGTTTGTGTCGCGTTTTTCCTTTGGCACATTGTAGTCGATGAGATTATACACTTTATCTTTCCTGACGCCATCGTTTCTGATGTAACCATTGCTGATAGGGTCGAAATTGCTATAATACAATTGGTTTTCATTCATAGCTTTGCCCATCTCATAAGCCGTGAGCTTCATGGTTTGCCTGTCGTCTCCATAATAGCCGTCTATGAATAGCCTGATTTCGCATGAGTCAGCCTTAATGATTCCCTTGTTTCCAAACGTCTGGTTTCCCTCTGAATCATAGGTTACCAGACTGTCAAGTGCAGGAAATGAGAAGTTCTCAAGGTTGTTAAACTGGGCCATGAAATCCCCCGTAATGTATGCGCCGGTCTCCGGATCTCTCACTTTTCCGAGATGTCCGATGATGTTGCGGGATAGTACGGAGTCCGCAGCAACGGAACGGCTAATCACGTCGAACGTGGCGGTTTGAACAGAAACTCCATCGTTGCCTTCTGTCAGCGATGTACCTATATTATCAGTTGTGTCATCGCAGGCCGTAAAAGCAAGACTGGCGAGAGCGATACTCACAAGAAACTTTGAGTTCATTATGTGAAGCGTGTAAGTTTTTGTACGTAAAATAAAGTATAATTTTAACCTTCAGCAAGAAGCTTCTTGTAGAAGTCTTCGTAAGCCGAGGCATAGTCTTTTCCGGGATTTGCAAGGAACGGCAACTTCTTCGAAGTGGCATATTCTACCAGTTTCTGATTAACGTTCTGTCCGGCTTCGATAATGCCGTCACTGTAGTCGATTGCCATTTTGCCTAATTCCATGAAGTCGAACTTCTCTGCATATGGCTTGAGCAAATCGGCCTTGGCACTCCGAAATTCCACACATCGCTTGAAATTATCTCCCAACGACGTCTTCAGCTGGTTATGGAAGAGCGATGTTATTACTTTCGACTTGGCGAAAGAGGGGTCTTCGTGGTAGGCCGTCTTGATATAAAGAGGCACTACAGCCGACATCCATCCCTGACAATGCACAATGTCCGGAGTCCAACGCAGTTTTTTAAC
Organism: uncultured Bacteroidales bacterium; assembly: GCA_937995875.1. Classification (GTDB taxonomy): domain Bacteria; phylum Bacteroidota; class Bacteroidia; order Bacteroidales; family Bacteroidaceae; genus Prevotella. The sequence goes on from CALKIW010000008.1 coordinate 9,020, forward strand.
CGTTTCCAAAACTCCACGTGCAAAGAATATGGCGCGTTCCCCATTGTCCGGATATTCCGTTCCGCTTTCATCTTCTGTCATAGCCTTTCGGCGCAGAAAATAATCTTCATTATCGATAAAGTACACCTGAATTCTTGACACCGGTATACTTGCTACCTTTATGATTAATGAGTGGTCGGTATCATCAATAATCAAGTTCATGCCTGATAGTCGAATGACCTCGTGCAGCTGTCCTCTCCGTTCGTTGATGGATCCCCATTTGGGCATGAAAGTGCGAATTTCAAATCCGCTTTCCTGCATGCTTTGAGGGAGATCACGCCCCATGATTGACATTTCCGACTCCGGTACATAAGGAGCTATCTCCTGATTAATAAATAAAACCTTTTTTTTGACCATTGTACATTTTTCCTAAGTTAATATTTGAATACAAAGGTACAAAATTTTATTGGAAACACACCCGATTTTGCATGATTTCACACAAAATCGGATGTATTTGAACTCATTTATAAATTAAAACGCGATGTTATTCGTCATCTGTTTATCATGCTCAGACCGAGCGGTCAGCATCTCGTTTTAATGGAATTATATTGACTTTGCAGGCCAACAACTATCGTTTTATTCTACGACAATGAGGGCTTCGTCTTCCATGACACTCTGGCCCACCTTTACGCAGATGGCAGTCACTTTGCCGTCTTGTTCTGCTTCGATGTTGTTGGCCATCTTCATGGCTTCGAGAACGAGAAGCGCATCGCCTGCCTTTACTTCGTCGCCCACATTGACATTGATGGCGGTGATGGTGCCCGGCAGCGGAGCCTTGATGGCTTTGCCTGTGTCCACATTGTCCGCAGAAGCTGTGGAGGCGTCGTCTTTGCTGTCTTCAGCCATAGGCTTGCCAAGCTCCACTTTCTTCTTCTCCGGCTCGGCCGGCTTCTCCATTTCCACTTCGAAAGCCTCACCGTTTACCTGTACGTTGGCAACATTTGTCTCTTCGTTAATGTCGCTGATTTCGACTTTGTATTCCTTTCCGTCGATGGTATATTTAAATTCTTTCATGTTCTCTTATGGTTTAGCGGTAAATGATAGGAATTTGGCGTTCCACATCGTATGCTTAGGCTTAATGGTGATAATGCCGGGTTCCTTGTCATGAACATTGTTGCCTTGATACTCAAAGAGTGCCATGGCAATGGCTGCATATATATTTTTATCCATATTGATTGTTTCCTTAATCAAAATTTTCAACTAACACTTACATAGGCATACACCCATGCTTCTTATTGGGCAGACTCTGACGCTTGTTGGCCAACTGTGCCAGTCCTCTACAGATGCGGAAACGGGTGTTGCGCGGCTCAATAACATCGTCGATATAGCCGAATTGTGCAGCTTGGTACGGGTTGGCAAATGCCTCCGTGTATTCGTCTTCCTTCTCTGCGAGGAATGCCTTGACATCGCCACCTTCTTCCTTAACTTTCTTGGCTTCCTTGCCACACAGCACGGCTACGGCTCCCGAAGCACCCATAACGGCAATCTCAGCAGTAGGCCAAGCGAAGTTCAGGTCGGCACGAAGCTGCTTGCATCCCATCACAATGTGTGAGCCGCCATAGCTCTTTCGCAGGTTGATGGTAATCTTGGGCACGGTAGCTTCACCGTAGGCATAAAGCAACTGAGCACCATGCAGAATCACGGCATTGTATTCCTGACCGGTACCGGGCAGGAATCCGGGAACGTCTACAAGACTTACGATCGGAATGTTGAAAGCGTCGCAGAAACGTACAAAGCGTGCGCCCTTGCGACTGGCATTCACGTCGAGCACGCCGGCATAGGCTGCTGGCTGATTGGCCACGATACCCACGCTCTGACCGTTGAAGCGGGCAAAGCCGGTAATGATGTTCTTGGCAAACTTGGGTTGCACCTCAAAGAACTCTCCGTTGTCGGTCACGGCGGTGATCACCTTATACATATCGTATGCCTTGTTGGGGTCATCGGGCAGAATTTCGTTCAGCAAATCTTCCTTGCGGTCTACCGGGTCGGTACATTCCACGCGTGGAGCTTCCTCTGTGTTGTTAGACGGAATGTAGCTTAGGAGCTTCCTCAGCAGCTTCATGGCTTCTTCTTCTGTCTTGGCCGTGAAACTGGTCACGCCACTCTTGCTGGCGTGTACGCTGGCTCCTCCGAGATGTTCGGAGTCAATCTCCTCACCCGTCACGGTCTTTACAACCTTCGGTCCGGTGAGGAACATATAGCTTGTACCTTCGGTCATGAGTATAAAGTCGGTCAAGGCCGGAGAATAAACGGCACCACCGGCACATGGGCCGAGAATGGCACTGATTTGCGGAATCACACCCGAAGCGAGGATATTGCGCTCGAAAATCTCACCATAGCCGGCCAGCGCAGAGATGCCTTCCTGAATGCGCGCACCTCCGGAGTCGTTCATGCAGATCATCGGAGCACCGTTTTGCACGGCCATATCCATCACCTTGCATATTTTTTGGGCCATTGTTTCCGACAGTGAGCCGCCGTTCACGGTGAAGTCTTGGGCATACACATATACCAGTCGGCCGTCTATGGTAGCCGACCCGGTAACGACACCGTCGCCCAGAAAACGTTTTTTCTCCATACCAAAATTATGGCAGCGGTGGAGTTTGAACATATCATACTCCTCGAAACTGTCCTTGTCTACAAGCATTTCGATACGCTCGCGCGCTGTGTATTTGCCACGTGCGTGCTGTTTCTCTATGGCCTTTTCGCCACCTCCGAGACGAGCTTTCTCGCGCTTGGCAACAAGCTCTTTAATCTTTTCTGTTTGCTTACTCATAATTATATCTTGTTGTTCTTTTTGTTTATCTATAGATTGCAAAAGTACGAATAAAATTCGATATAGTTGTATTTACAACTTAAAATATTGTTATAGAACATTCTGCCAAGCATCGAAGATGTTTGAAGGTAGGAGCGTGGGAGAATAATGTGTTTGATTTTAAGGTTTCCTGTGTATGACACACAAAGCGTGCCGCAATCTTCCATTGTTCGCGGCACGCTTTGTTTCTAAAAATTCAGGCATATCATGAAACTATCTGTCCATCTTTGCCATTTGACCGTCGAACTCGCAAATTCCCTTCTGTGTGCACAACCCACGCAGAAAAAGCATACTGACATTCCGGAATATTTCCTTTAGGTCATAGTGCTTATAGAGCTGATTTTCCATAATATAGGTCATCATGCCGGCACTCACATTGCACAGCAGCTCATAGTCGGCATCCGGACGGAAATATCCCTCCTCGATACCTTGCTGGAAAAACGACTGTTCTTTGTGTTCGTGCTGTTGGTGTTTCTGCTCCATCCACTGTATAATTTCAGGGTAGCGTTGCAGCTCTGTATAGTACAGGGGAGTCACTTTCGACAGGGCATTCATTTTCAAGCGATAGAAAGCGAGTATGGTATCGATCACGTTTCGTTTTCCACCGGCAACATAAACCTGCATTTGGTCTTCAAATTTCTGATGATCTTCCTTGACGGTCTCCATGAGCAACTGTTCCTTGTTCTCATAAATCTCATACATGGTACGTTTGGAGATGGAAAGGATGCCGGCTATGTCATCCATTTTTACGGCTTTTATGCCTTTGGTGCGAAACTGCTCCGATGCTGTCTTGAGAATCTTGCTGCGCAGCTCCTGCCGATATTCTGTAGGTGTGTTAGATTTATTCATAAAAAGCCTCCTTTGACTACTTGTTTTACAAAGATACCAATAAAGTTTAAAAAACTATATCGTATTTAATAGTTTTTATAATTTAATTTCATTTTAAGAGAGTTACTCACGAAGACATGATGGTTGATGTTTGTCTCTGCTAAGATGGTTGCCCTCCAAGAGTTCCCCGTATTTTCTACTTGTATTTTTATTTACAAAGTATGCTTTAAAATTCGCTTATTCTGAAACAGATTTATTTTCTGTCTGAATATTGTAAAATTAGCGAATTTCGTAGTTTGCTGATACTCAGGATGTTTTAAAACAATGCCATTTTGCCCACTATTCGGTCATTCGCGGTTAAGTATCGAATGGCATTGCGACAAAGGCTTAACCGATGTTTGAATGAGGCTTAAACGCATAGCCATCAGGGCTTTGTCATACTGCCGTTAAGGCTTTAACGCAACACGATGAAGCGAAAAATGTACAAACGCGACTTTTTGAAGACTGCACGAATTGGTTTTGAAGACCGAAACATAGTTCTTTTTGCGCTGGATGCTTCGAAAAAGATTGTCGAAAAATGGTAATTTATTTTTAATAAAATATTGTGTCGTTACGTTGGTGGATCCTGTATTTATTTTCAAAGAGCACACTTTGGGAAAGTTAAATCGTAGGACGGAAGATATGTCAGAATACGTTTGCAGAGGGAGTGTCAGAAACGAAGAAGTGAGGTGACAATTCGTTGTCCGCATCAAGCATATTCAACTAACGATGGTCTTTAACAGGTTACATTTTCTATGTGGATAACTGTTAATGGTGTTGGTTTCAGTATGGATGGAGTAGGAGCATGGGTGATTTTGGGGAGCATTTAGCTCTGTTTGAATGACTATAGTGGCGGGAGAGCAGGACATGGATTGCGGTTGGCATGTTTTTTGCATTAGAGTAGGCAGATCAAATAAAATAAATCATAGATAATGAAAAAAGGTAATATCGGGGTTACGACAGAGAACATTTTCCCCGTCATCAAAAAGTTCCTCTATTCAGACCATGAAATTTTCCTTCGCGAAATGGTTTCTAATGCCGTTGATGCAACCCAAAAGTTGAAGACGCTTGTTCAAAAGGGCGAATTCAAGGGTGAGGTGGGCGATACTACTGTGCGCATTATTCTCGACGCCGAAGCCAAGACACTCACCATTGCCGACAGAGGCATTGGAATGACAGCGGAAGAGATTGACAAGTATATCAACCAGATAGCTTTCTCCGGCGTTACCGACTTCCTCGATAAATACAAGGACGAGGCCAATGCCATCATTGGTCATTTCGGTCTGGGTTTCTATTCCAGTTTCATGGTTTCCGACCGCGTGGATATCATAACCAAGAGTTATCAGGACGGCGCCAAGGCTGTGAAATGGAGTTGCGACGGCTCCCCCTCCTACACCTTAGAGGAAGTGGAGAAGGCCGATCGCGGGTCAGAAATTGTGCTCCACATTTCTGACGACTGCAAGGAATTTCTGGAAAAGGCTCGCATAGAAACATTGCTCAATAAATATTGCAAGTTCATGACAGTGCCTGTAGCCTTTGGCAAGAAAACCGAATGGAAGGACGGCAAGCAGGTAGACACAGAGGAAGACAATATTATTAATGATGTAGAGCCTCTGTGGACCAAAACGCCGTCGGGGCTGAAGGACGAGGATTATAAGAATTTCTATCGTACGCTCTATCCCATGCAGGACGAGCCACTGTTCTGGATTCATCTGAACGTAGACTTCCCGTTCCATCTCACGGGTATCCTCTATTTCCCACGCGTTCATGACAGCATCGACCTGCAGCGCAACAAGATTCAACTCTATTGCAACCAAGTGTTTGTAACCGATCAGGTAGAAGGCATTGTGCCTGAGTTCCTCACGTTGCTGCACGGTGTTATCGACTCTCCTGATATTCCGCTGAATGTGAGCCGAAGCTATTTGCAGAGCGATGCCAACGTGAAAAAAATCTCTACGTATATCACCAAGAAGGTGGCCGACAGATTGCAGCAGATATTCAAGGCCGACCGCAAGGATTATGAGCAGAAGTGGGACGACCTGAAGCTGTTTATCAATTATGGTATGCTCTCACAGGAAGACTTCTATGACCGCGCAAAGGATTTTGCCCTGTTTAAGGACGTGGAGGGCAACTATTCTACGTTTGAGGAGTATCAGACGCTGATTAAGGGTGAGCAGACCGACAAGAACGGCGACCTGATTTATCTCTATGCCACCAATAAGGACGACCAATATGCCTATATTTCGAGTGCGCAGAACAAGGGATACAGTGTGCTGTTGTTTGATGGTCAGCTGGATATGCCGCTGGTGAGCATGCTGGAAAACAAGTTTGAAAAGAGTAGATTCGTGCGTGTGGACGGTGACATAGTAGACCGCCTCATCGTGAAAGACGATGCCCGGAAGACAGCACTTGGGGAGGAAGATCGTGACAAATTGTCAGAAGTGTTCCGTTCGCAGATGCCATCTATCGACAAGGCGACGTTTAACGTGGATGTGGAATCATTGGGCGAGACGGCCAAGCCGGTGGTGATTACACAGAGCGAGTATATGCGACGTATGAAGGAGATGAGTCGTTTCCAGCCGGGTATGAGCTTCTATGGGCAGATGCCTGACAGCTACACAGTGGTGCTCAATGCCGACCACCCATTAGTGAAGAATGTGCTGGATGATGCTAACAAATCCACAGCCGAGAGCTTGAAACCGGTAGACAGTGATTTGAAGGGCTTGCAGGCTCGATTGGCTGCGCTGCGCCAGAGTCAGAAGGACAAGAAACCGGAAGATATATCTCAAGAAGAGAAAGACGACGTGCAGAATACCGAGAAAGCCGTGAACGAACAGAAGGACAAGCGTGGCAAAATATTGTCCGATTATGGCAAGGGCAACAGCATTGTGCATCAGCTCATAGACTTGGCTCTGTTGCAAAACGGCATGCTGAAAGGGGAGGCCCTCGACAAATTCCTGACACGTAGTGTAGACCTGATTAAATAAGTAACGATTAGTTGATCGTAACTGACAATAAAGAGAGATTACCACTCGCCGTCCTCATAATATTATGGTGGCAAGGCGACAGGTAGTCTCTCTTTGTGTTTCTGAGCGACGACAATTCGGGTCGGTGAAAATAATATGCTTGTCCCGAACTCAGGTTTCGAAGTATTTTTTGTAACTTTGTAGCTTGAACGACATTAAGTTAGACAATGATCTCTATAGATAATTTAACCGTAGAATTTAGCGTGCATCCGCTTTTCCAAGACGTTAGTTTCGTGATCAATGAGCGCGACCGCATTGCGCTGGTCGGCAAGAACGGAGCAGGCAAGTCTACGATGCTGAAAATACTTTGTGGTTTGCAAAACCCTACATCCGGCACAGTTTCTATTCCCAACGACACCACCGTAGGTTATCTGCCGCAGGTGATGAAAATAACCGACGACACTACTGTTCGGGAGGAAACGCGTAAAGCATTTTCCCATCACATTGAAATGAAGGCGACACTCGACGCGCTTCAGCAGGAAATGGCAGAACGCACCGACTATGAAACAGAAAGCTATCTATCATTGGTGGAGAAGTTTACGCAAGAGCATGATCGCTACATGATGATGGGGGGAGAAAACTATGAGGCAGCATTGGAGCGCACTTTGGCGGGGCTTGGCTTTTCGCGCGACGATCTTGAGCGGCCTACGAGTGAGTTTTCCGGTGGATGGCGTATGCGTATTGAGCTTGCCAAGATATTGTTGCAACAGCCCGATATGCTGTTGCTCGACGAGCCTACCAACCATCTCGACATAGAGAGCATACAGTGGTTGGAGCGCTTTTTGGCTGAGAGTGCAAAGGCAGTGGTGTTGGTTAGTCACGACCGCGCGTTTATTAATAATGTGACTAATCGGACCATCGAAATTACCTGTGGGCACATCGAAGACTACAAGGTGAGTTATGACCACTATGTGGAGCTGCGCAAAGAGCGTCGTGAACAGCAGTTGCGCGCCTATGAAAACCAGCAAAAAGAGATTGCCGATACTCAGGCTTTTATCGATCGGTTCCGCTATAAGGCTACGAAGGCCATACAAGTGCAGCAACGCATCAGGCAGTTGGAGAAGATAGTGCCTGTAGAAGTGGATGAGGTGGATAACAGAAAGATGCACCTGAGGTTTCCGCCTTGCTTACGGTCCGGTGACTTTCCCATCATCTGCGAAGAAGTGAGAAAAGACTATGGTGCTCACACGGTGTTCGACCATGTGAACCTGACGATACGCCGTGGCGAGAAAGTGGCTTTTGTCGGTAAGAATGGTGAGGGTAAGTCTACGCTTGTTAAATGTATTATGAACGAAATTCCCTATACTGGAAAACTTAAGATAGGACACAACGTACAGATTGGTTATTTCGCTCAGAATCAGGCTCAACTGCTCGAAGATGACATTACGATATTCGATACCATTGATCAGGTGGCTACCGGCGAAATGCGATTGAAAATCAATGACTTGCTTGGCGCATTCATGTTTGGGGGCGAAACATCGGAGAAGAAAGTAAAGGTGTTGTCGGGTGGCGAACGCTCCAGACTGGCCATGATTCGCCTTCTGCTGGAGCCGGTCAATCTATTGATTCTCGACGAGCCTACCAATCATTTGGACATGCAATCGAAAGATGTATTGAAAGAAGCCATTAAGGCTTTCGACGGAACTGTGATTGTGGTGAGCCATGACCGTGATTTCCTCGATGGATTGGTGACAAAAGTCTATGAATTTGGTGGCGGAAAGGTGAGAGAGCACCTTGGTGGCATCTACGATTATCTGCAGGCACACAATGCCGAGACCATCAACGAAGCCATTGTAGTGGCTTCGGAAACGGCTAAGGCCCAGCCTGCAGAGGAAGTGAAGGAGGAGTCGAACAGCAAGCAGAGCTACCAAGAGCATAAAGAACAGCAAAAAAAGATCAGGAAGGCTGCGCGTGCGGTGGAGGAATGTGAAAAGGAGATTGCCCGTTTGGAGGGTAAAATCAATGAGCTCAACAAGCAGCTGATGATGCCTGAGCATGCCTCTAACATTGAACTTGCCCATGAGTATGCGTCTGTGAAGAAGGCACTTGATAAGGAAAACGATCGGTGGATGGAGCTTTCGGAAACGCTTGAGGACATGGCTTCTTAAAGATTCATGCTTTATTTCTGATTTGACAGACTGTTTGTAGAACATAGTTTACATTCTATGAAGATTTCAATATTAACATTATACAATATGAACGTAAAACAATTTTTTCCAATGATAATGCTATTTGCGGCACCCGTGATGGGTGTCAGTGCCCAGAGCAAGTCGGGGTTGGATCTCTCCAACCTTGATAAATCGACGAATCCCGCAGAGGATTTCTATCAGTTTGCCACCGGTGGCTGGCAGGCAAGTCATCCGCTTCCGGCAGCCTATAGTCGTTACGGCAGTTTCGATATGTTGCAGGAAAATGTGAACAAGCAGGTGAACAGTATCTTGACTGACCTCGCAAAAAAGAAATATAAAGAAGGTACGACCGAAAGAAAGTTGAGCGATTTCTATAAGCTTGCCATGGATATTGATCGCCGAAACAAGGAGGGCATAACACCTGTGAAGCCTTTACTTGACGAAATTGAGGCTGAAACAACGGTGGAAGGCTTGAGAAAGCTGCAGCTCAAATACGCTAAACAAGGTTACGGCATACCCTTCAGCTCATTCTTTGGAGCCGACGAGAAGAATGTAACCATGAATATCCTCAATCTCTATCAGGGAGGATTGACGCTCGGCCAGAAAGATTGGTATGTCAATAACGGTAAGGCTAACGAAGATATTCGCGAAGCCTTCAAGAAGCACATCGCCCGTATGTTTGAGCTTTATGGCTTTTCGGATGCTGAAGCTCAGCAAAAAAGCCGGGATGTTTTTCGTTTCGAAACCATGCTTGCATTGATTTCCAAGAGCAATGTTGAACTTCGAAACCCACAGGCCAACTATAATAAAATGAGCCTCAAAGCGTTTAAGGAGGCTTATCCCAATATTCCTTTGGAGGAATTGTCGGTGGCTGAGGGTGTCAATACTGAACATATTCAGGAGATGGTTGTCGGTCAGCCTGCGTTCTTTGCGGGTTACGACAAGTTGGCTGCCCTGCTGACTGCGGACGAGTTGAAAGCGTTGATGGAGTGGGATGTTATCATGGGGTCGGCTGCTTATCTCAGTGACGAGGTGCGCGAGGCAAACTTTGATTTCTTTGGTAAGACCATGAAGGGACGCAAGGAAGATTATCCTTTGTGGAAGCGCGCCACCAATCAGGTGGAAAGTGCAATGGGTGAAGCACTGGGCAAAATGTATTGTGCCCGTTATTTCCCTGCTTCGAGCAAGAAGATGATGGAAGAATTGGTACGTAATCTACAGATTAGTCTGGGAGAGAGAATTGATGCACAGACATGGATGAGCGATTCTACCAAAGCTAATGCGCATGAGAAACTGGATAAGTTCTATGTGAAAATTGGCTATCCTGATAAATGGACGGACTACGCCAAGCTGAACATCGATCCTGCCAAGAGCTACTATGAGAATGTGCTGGCCACTCGACTGTTTGCTCACGACAAGCATATCAGTGAGAAGGCAGGAAAGCCGGTGGATAGGGATGAATGGTATATGACACCTCAAACAGTCAATGCTTATTATAATCCGACAACCAACGAAATATGCTTTCCTGCGGGAATCTTGCAACGTCCGTTCTTTGATGCTAAGGCCGATGCAGCCTTCAACTACGGTGCTATAGGCGTTGTGATCGGCCATGAAATGACTCATGGATTTGACGATCAGGGCCGTCAGTATGATTCAAAGGGGAACTTGAATGATTGGTGGACGGCTGAAGACGCTAAGGGTTTCGACCAACGCGCCAATATGTATGCCGACTTCTTTGACTCCATTGAGGTATTGCCGGGCTTGCACGCCAATGGTAAATTCACGCTGGGCGAGAATCTTGCCGATCACGGTGGACTGCAAGTGGCGTTCAATGCTTTTAAGAACGCAACACGGACAAAGCCTTTGAAGACAGCCGACAGCTTCACGCCGGAACAGCGTTTCTTCATTGCCTATGCTGGTGTGTGGGGACAGAATATCACCGAACAGGAAATCCGCAATCGCGTGAATACCGACCCGCATGCTCTGGGCGAATGGCGTGTGAACGGCGCGCTGCCCCATATCAACGCATGGTATGAAGCTTTCGGCGTGAAAAAGGGCGATAAAATGTTTATACCGGAGAACGAGAGGTTGGAACTCTGGTAAGAAACTATCCCATAAACCAATGATATACATAAGGATGCAAAAATCAATTTTTGCATCCTTATGTATTTAATGTGACCTATTTTTTGTAACTTTGTCCTTGTTTACAAGTATATTTTAAAGATGCCACTACGTTTACCCGATAAATTACCAGCAGTAGATATTCTGAAGAAAGAGAATATCTTTGTGATGAATGAAAGCCGCGCCCACACCCAGATGGTGCGTCCACTGCAAATCGTGGTGTTGAATCTTATGCCCCTGAAAATCACAACTGAAACTGATTTGATTCGCCTTCTTTCCAACAATCCTTTGCAGATGGAAGTGAATTTCATGAAACTCAAGAGTCATACGCCCAAGAATACGCCGATAGAACACATGATGATGTTCTATAAAGACTTTGACGTGCTGAAACGACAGAAGTGGGATGGGATGATCGTAACCGGGGCACCGATAGAACTTTTGGATTTTGAGGATGTAGAATATTGGGAGGAAATCAAGGAAATCTTTGATTGGGCGCGTACCCATGTCACCTCAACGCTCTATATATGTTGGGCGGCACAAGCCGGGCTGTACCATTTCTACGGGGTGCCGAAATACCCTTTAGACAAGAAGATGTTTGGCATTTTTAAGCAACGTCCACTTGTTCAGGATCTACCGATATTCCGAGGTTTTGATGACTTGTTTATGATGCCACACAGCCGACACACAGAGGTCAGGCGTGAAGACATAGACCGGGTTAAGGAACTGACCATCATCGCAGAGTCTCCCGAAAGCGGTGTGAGCATGGTTATGGCGCGAAACGGTCGAGAGTTTTTCTTCACCGGACATCTCGAATATGCCCCCGACACGCTTGATAAAGAGTACAAACGTGACTTCGGCAAGCGCGATGATGTTGAAATTCCATATAACTATTATATAGATAACAATCCTGACAAGGGACCGTTGGTGACATGGCGGTCTCATGCCCATTTGCTTTTCAGCAACTGGATTAACTATTATGTTTATCAGGAAACCCCCTACAATATTGATGAAATCAAGTAGTAGACTTGATGTTTGTGAAAGGAGAGTACGAGAATATGCGTAAACTTGAACTACTTGCACCTGCGAAGAATTTAGCGTGTGGGATTGCGGCCATCACTCATGGCGCCGATGCGGTGTATATTGGTGCCGAAAAATTTGGTGCCCGTGCAGCTGCGGGCAATTCCCTCGACGATATTAAGACTTTATGCAATTATGCACATCAGTTTGGTGCAAGGGTATATGTCACAGTCAATACTATTGTTTACGAAGATGAGGTAGATGCTACCCAACGTCTCATTTTTAAACTTTCGGAGTTGGGTGTTGATGCTATACTCATTCAAGATATGGCTACTCTCCGGATGCGCAAAGTAGCAGTCGATGAGATTGGTCATGCACCGCTCCTTCATGCGTCTACTCAATGCGACACCCGAACGCCCGAAAAGGTGAGGTGGCTTCGTGATCTTGGCTTTTCGAGAGCCGTTCTTGCTCGTGAGTTGTCTTTGCAGGAGATACAGGAAATCCATGAGGCGGTACCGGACATGGAGTTGGAAGTGTTTGTGCATGGAGCCCTATGTGTGAGTTATTCGGGCGTATGCTATGCCTCACAGTACTGTTTCGATCGCTCGGCCAATCGGGGAGAGTGTGCACAGTTTTGTCGCATGAAGTTTGATTTGCTGGATGCTGACGGCAAGGTAATAGAGGAGGGCAGACACTTCCTTTCGCTGAAGGATATGTGCCAGATAGATAATCTTGAAAGCCTCGCAGCTGCAGGAGCCGGCTCTTTTAAGATAGAAGGCAGATTGAAAGATGTTGGCTACGTGAAGAATGTTGTGTCAGCATATAGTCAGAAACTTGATAGGCTTATTGCCAAACAACCTGAAAAATATTGTAGGGCATCGTATGGCAGGGTAGAGTATGATTTTAAACCCAGCTTGAAAAAGACTTTCAATCGTGGCTTTACGTCTTATTTCCTCAATGACAGACAACCGGATATAGCGTCATTCGATACTCCTAAGGCGTTGGGAGAATATGTTGGCAACGTCAAGGAAGTGAGACGCGACTCTTTCAACGTCTCCGGCACTGCTTCATTCAGCAATGGTGATGGCCTGTGTTTTCTCAATTCAGATCATGAACTGGAAGGATTTCGAGTGAACAGAGCCGTTGGAAACAGACTGTTCCCGTTCAAGATGCCCGTTGGATTAAAGCCAAACACAAGATTATATCGTAACAATGATGAGGCCTTCAACAAGATTTTGTCAGGCGACACCGCAGAAAGGCGACTTCCCATCCAGATGTTTTTCGGGAAGACTGAAGCGGGATTTATGCTTCGTCTCACATTCAAGGCCAATGGACTGAAGCATGATATAGAAACTGTTTCTACCATACCGTTCGAACATCAATCAGCCAAGAAACCGCAAGAAGACAATATGCGCATACAGCTGACCAAATTGGGCAACACGCCCTTTGTTTGCGACCATCTTGAGGTAGACGATCAGGCTGCGCGGATGTTTGCTCCGTCGAGTCTGCTCTCGGAACTTCGGCGTAAAGCTACGGATGCATTGGCAAGAAAGATTATTGCCGAACATAAACAGGAAGTACAGCAAGAACAGATACAAGCCAATGCCGACAGTCTTCAAACCAAAATAAAAGCTTGGCAACCGGAGTATCAGCAGTTTAGCTATCTCTATAACGTGTCCAATTCCGTTGCCAAAGATTTTTATAGCACTCACGGCCTTTCCTACGTCGAGCCGGCATTCGAAGTTGAGCATCATAGAAAGGAACATATCCTGATGCAGTGTCGGCATTGCTTGCGATACAGCATGGGCTTTTGCGTGCGACACGGTGGACGTAAACCCACATGGCGTGAACCCCTATCGCTCCGATTGGGTGACGGTCGCCGATTTCGATTGGAATTTAAATGCAGCGAGTGTCAAATGAATGTTTACAGTGAAAGATGATGAACATGAAAAAAGCAGAATCTTTGAAATCCCTCTACATTTTGGTCATGGCACTGACATTCATTTTAATGCTCAGTTCCTGCTACGAACATCGCCGTCGCGCCCCTTTGCCCACAGAATTCAGTGAGCGTCAAATCGATTCCTTGTCCTTTTTTACGACCCACCACTACACGAACAATTATAATTTCGTGGTCAAGAGCGATAGTTTGGCGCTGCTACGACAACAGCCGGAGGAGTATATCAGCGGTATGCAGACGGATACATTCATGGTCTACAAAGGCTCACATCTTGTCGTTGCCGACATTCGGATGCTGCCGGCCGACCCCATCGATTCTGTGTGGATACAGCTTGCCAACGACACATCGGCCTTTGGATGGACCCACGAAAGTACACTGTTGAAGAGTGCTATGCCCGATGATTCAATTTCCGCATTCATTTCTGATTTTTCCGACAACCATGTCATCATTTTTTTGGGCATTATTGTCATTATCGGCGCTCTATATCTGCTGCGCAGCATATTCCGACGCCAGGCACGTATCGTGCATTTCAATGATATTGCTTCTTTTTATCCCACCCTGTTGTGCCTTATTGTAGCTACTGCAGCTACACTCTACGCCGGTATCCAGACATTTGTTCCGCAGATGTGGCAACACTTCTACTTCCACCCAACACTCAACCCATTCTCTGTTCCTCTCGTCTTGTGCGTATTCCTTCTCTTGGTTTGGGCCATGCTCATCACGGCCTTAGCTGCTGTAGACGACGTCCGCCATCAGTTGCCGTTCAATGAAGCCGTACTCTATATTGGCGGACTGGCCGCCGTGTGTGCGGTGAATTATATCGTTTTCAGCATCACAACTTTATACTATGTGGGCTATATACTTCTTGTCTTTTATTATTATTATGCTCTCCGTCAGTATTTTAGGCATAGCCATGCCCACTATGTATGTGGCAAATGCGGAGCCAAATTGCACGACAAAGGCACCTGTCCCTATTGTGGAACAGTGAACGAATAGACTGTTTCGAACACTTAACCCTTATTTTTCCTTATAAATAAGGATTGTCAGATCCGATGTTTAATTGTAATTTTGCGGTACGATTAAACATCGGAATGATATTATAACAACTTCTTATTGAATATGAACAAAAAAAGGTTTGTAGGTTTCTTATTAGTTATGGGGTGTATTTCTGTTTCAGCCAAAAACAACCCATATCAACTGAACGACAGTTCTCGTGTGTACGACTTGGATGAGGTGACAGTGATCAGTCAGCCCAAAGAACAGTACCGTTTGCGTTTGCAACCCATCAGTTCGTCCATGTATTCAGCAGACGACGTAGCCATGCTGGGCACTCGCGACTTGCGTGAGCTGTCCTCTTATGTTCCCAATTTCACGATGCCCAACTATGGCTCCCGCTATACTTCTGCTATCTATATGCGTGGCACCGGCTCTCGTATCAATTCTCCATCAGTGGGAATCTATGTAGACGGCATGCCACTGATGAGCAAGTCGGCTTTCAATACCCACACCTACGACCTTTCGCGCGTCGATGTGTTGCGTGGGCCGCAGGGAAGTTTGTATGGCTTGAACAGCGAGGCCGGGCTTATTCGCCTCTACACCAAGAGTCCAATGGACTATCAAGGCACCGATTTGACCATCAGCGGCGGCAGCCGTTTCTATCGCAATGTCGAAGTTTCACATTATAATAAAATTAGCGACAGATTTGCGTTTTCCATAGCCGGATTCTATAATGGACAGAACGGTTTTTTCAAAAACAAGACTTTAGACGAATATGCCGACAAATACAATGAGGCCGGTGGACGCTTGAAACTCATATACTGTCCTACTGATCGATTGAAAATCAACTTCCTGAGCGATTATCAATACACCCGTCAAAACGGGTTCCCGTATGGCTTGATAGGGGATGACGGACAGACTATGGATCCCAACACAAACCGTCAGCACAACTATCGCAGGAATATGTCGAACACGGCACTGAGCTTTCACTATCATGGAACAGCAGCCGACTTCACTTCTACTTCCAGTTATCAGTTTCTCAAAGACTATATGATGATAGACATCGATTACAGTCCGGCCGATTTTATGGAGATGCAGGAACGCCAGTTGCAAAACGCTTACACGCAGGAGTTCACGCTGAAAAGCAATAAGCCGGTAGGTGGTTTTTGGAATTGGACGGCAGGTGTCTTTGGAGGTTTCTCATGGTTAAAGACGAACAGCGACGTTGATTTTGGCAAAGACATGGATGCCTTTTTAGGCAACACCATACAGCGTTCCATGTACAACGCGATGGTCCATTCGATGGCTGCCCGGTTTATCGCAAGTGGTATGTCGCCCGAAGCTGCGGCCAAGCAGGCTGCGGCAATGATAGAAAGAGCCGGTGGTGTGACAATGACTACCGATATGAAGAATGTGCCGGGAGTTTACCGAACACCAACCTATAACCTCGGTATCTACCATGAGTCGAACTTCGACGTTACCGATCGCCTCACTGCAACCTTAGGATTGCGCTACGACTGGAATCATGTAAGCATTGACTATGAGTCGAGTGCAGCCGTCTCATCGACAGCCAAAGTGATGGGACGCGAGGCAACCGTGAATGTTACTTCTGCGTTGAACAACGACCATAACAGAAGTTTCGATCAGTTGCTCCCCAAGTTCGGTCTCACCTACAGGGTGGCAGACAATGGCAGCAATCTCTACGCAACTGTGAGCAAGGGCTACCGTGCCGGTGGATATAACATTCAGATGTTCTCAGACATTCTGCAAACAGAGATTCAGAACAATAGCTCGCAACGTAAAGACTACGTCGTGCCTCATACAGAGAAAGACTACGAAAACATCAACAAGACCATTGCCTATAAGCCTGAAACCAGCTGGAACTATGAAGTGGGAACGCACCTCAATCTTTTCGGCGGTAAAATGCAAATGGATATAGCTGCTTTCTATATGCAGATTCGCAATCAGCAACTCTCACAAATGGCGGGCAACTACGGTTTTGGCCGCATGATGACCAACGCGGGAAAGAGCATGAGCTGCGGTGTGGAAGCCGGGCTTAGGGGAAATGCGTTCGACGATCATGTCACATGGAGGTTGAACTACGGATATACCCATGCCTCCTTTGATGAATACACAGACACTATAATGAAGAGGGGTGACAAAACAGTGGTAGATTATAAGGACAACAAAGTGCCCTTTATTCCTGAGCACAATTTTGCTGCCGGCGCAGACTATCGCTTCGACCTTACCTCCGGCAGCATGCTTAAGAACATTATAGTTGGAGCCAATGTGAACGGACAAGGTAAAACCTACTGGGATGAGGCCAACACAATGAGCCAGAAGTTCTATGCCGTGCTTGGTGCTCATGTAGGCTTTGACTTTGGCCAAGTGAAACTAAACGTTTGGGGACGAAACCTCACCGACAGTCGCTACAATGTGTTTGCCATAAGCAGTGGAGCCACAGGAAAGACAAATTGGTTTGCTCAGCGTGGAAATCCGTTGCAGATAGGAGCTGACCTGAAAATCCATTTCTGATTTTTATTTAACATTTAGATATTCTCAAGGGCTGTTTGTCGTGATTTCGAATGGCCCTTTTTTAAATCCTCTTATGTTTTATCAATATTCATATCTCTACCTCGAACAGTTGATTAAAGGTGAACTTGACAAATTGACGGCATAAATTTGATATATGATGGCCACCGTATGATTATTCTCTTTTTTCTTTACAAACAACCCCGTAGAATTTGCGTATTCAGAAACAAAGTTACTTTCGCTCTGAATACGACATTTATTTAAAAAAATATAACAGTCTGTTAATCAGACAAATATTAAGAATACCCCTTTTCGCCTTTATTTTTTCACTCGCGATTAAGTATCGAATGGCAGGGCGAGAAGGCTTTAACCGCCTTGCCACTAAGGCTTATTCGCTTTGCCACTAAGGCTTAACCATACTGCGATTGAACCCCAATCGCAATATAGCGAAATATAAATCATACAGACGGACCATTTTTTCGGTTATGGGAGCAGTTTTTGAAAGGCAAAACATAGCCCTTTTTGCGCTGGTTGTCGAAAAAATAAACACCAAAATTTGGTAATTTTATTTTATAGAAAGAACATAAACAAGAAGATAAGGTTTGCTATAAAATGAAGATTAGAAGTTACTGCATGGATAGAATTTTAGATTTAGGGAAAGGGTCTCATAAACTAAGAAGGGAGGATAGCAACTGTGTGAATTTATCTGTTTTCTACTTTCTGTTGGTTGCATTGCTGACAAAGCTCATGACAACGAACTTGCCTCTTACTTGTCTGTAGATTTTGAATTCAACCGACTTGCTTGCCGGTGCCTGTTAATTCTATAAATAGACTTAGCATTATTCTTTTGTCCTATATCATTTTATTATTCAATTTTTTTATTTATTTTTGTAGTTAAAAGGTTTATATGCTGGAATTTAAAAATGTAAGTGTGGCTTTGAGTCATGGAAAACTGACAGCTCCCTTTTCTATGGTCATGTCCGAAGGCGAGTTGAGTTGCCTTTGCGCTCCTTCCGGCTCCGGCAAGACAGCCTTACTGAAGGCCGTCATGGGGATGGCCCCTGTCGTTTCAGGGTATATTACAATAGACGGGGAGTTGGTGAGTCCGGGAGCGGCACAATATTTCAGAAAAATCATTGCCTACATTCCCCAGCATATGCCGGATGTACAAATGAAGGTGTCGGAACTTTGTCAATCTATCTTCAATATCCGGGCAAATCGCAACGTTGCTCCAACGAAGGAAGCAATGCTGAATGTTTGGCAGCAGCTGGAGATCGATGAGGGGCTTTATAACGCGCAGGTCAATCAAGTAGAACAGGAGCAAATGCAGCTCATAATGCTTTCTATTTTACCTTTATTGAAAAGAGATATTATATTGATTGATAACCTGTTGCAGTCTCAAAAGATTTATCGATTATTGAAAGATCTCACTATGGGCGGGGCTGAGGTTCTTTATACCTGCGAGGATAATTTGATGCCTTGCAACAACCTTCTAAAACTTTGAACTATGGAAATTTCTCTGCTTGGGTTTGTGCTGGGACTCTTGTTGCTCATCATTCCCTTCTATGTTGTCTATGTGCTTAATCTTCATCAGATGCAGAGGCTGCTCAAAGCCATAGGCATGATGTTGGTTTCTGTGATGCTAACCGGAGGAGGTGTTTATTTGCTGTTGAAGTGGAACAGCGTGATGCTCACTGTGCTTTCGGGTGTTGTCATGGTTTTGTTCAGCTCATTGTTCACCATTAAAAAAGCCAGACTGAAAGTTGGCAAACTCCTTTTTCCCGTAGCATCGGGAACGCTGTTGTCTGTATTCTTTGTCGGTATTTATGTGCTTTTCTTGGTGCTTGGATTGAGCAATCCATTTGATGTCCGCTTTTTTGTTCCGGTCTTGGGTCTGCTTGCAGGGTGCACCATAGGTGCTAATGCACACGCCCTGCACATTTACTATATGGGATTGCATTATCATCACCAGCTCTATGATTACATATTGGGCAATGGTGGCACTCACTCGGAAGCCACAAACTATTTTGTTCGTCGGGCTTTTCAAGCAGCCATGATTCCCATTATGCGACAGATGTCAGGCATTGTGTTGTGCAACGCACCGGTATTGATGTTGGCATTGGTAATGAGTGGAGTTGGTGTCGCAACGGCTATGGCCCTGCAAATATTGCTGTTTGTTATGGTCTTGGCAACCTCTTTTGCCTCTCTTTTCCTCACTCTCCTGATAGGACGGAAATATAATTTTGATGCCTATCATAATTTGAGTCCTATGGCAGAGACCGCAACTCGCCCGGCTGCTCCCTCTCCAGTTTCAGAGACTTCAGCCAATCTTTCAGAATTCCGGCATACTGATTCTGTGAATCGGCCACAAGAATAATAACACGCGAGCCGTCGGACAGGGTGGGGCCGAGACACATCCCTTCATAATTGGCAAAATTCCGGCCAAAGAGAGAAAGGCTCGTGCGCCATTCGGCAAGTTTCTGTTTAGAAGCCGAATTCGGAACAAAATGATAGAGTTTACATTTCACGAATGCGCCTAATTTAGACTTGGGAGTGTAAAGCTCGCGTTCGAGCAACAACAGGCTGCCGTCGTCCAGCGCGCAAATTGTTCCCACGCCATGAGCATAGTATTGGGCTTTCGTTTTGTCGGCTTCGGGCGGATCGAGCCGATAGTCGTAGGCTTGGAGTGGACGATACAGGCTGTCGAAACACTGTATCACAATACTGTCGCTTTCGTTACAGGTCCATAATGTTTGCGTATGGTTGTTAAACGACAAAGCCTCAAGCCCTAAGTTGTTTGGAAGTTGCTTGTAGTAATCAGGCATCGTCGCCTCCCGAAGTGTGCGCATACCATTGAGGCTGTACTCTAAAATGCGATTGTCGGTTTCTCCACTGATGAGCATAGTGTTCGCAGCACGGTTGTAGGCGATGCCTTCATTGTCGCGGTTGGGAAATCCGCTGGAATAAAAGCCTGTGTTTTGGGCAGAAATGATTTCGCCGGAAACAGAGTCTACGTCTATTTCAAAAATATGAAAGCCGTCTTCTTTCGCTTTGTCATTGACCACAGCATACCGGTTTTCCCCAAGCCATGTAATTCCACTGTAGTTGCCCGCAGGAATAGTCTTGGGAAAGGCATGTTGTTTGTTCTCCGTGATTTTATATTGCGCAAAACCGCTTGTTGCGGTTAATATGAATAATAAGGAAATGATTTTTCTCATAATAACTACTCTTTTTAAACGTCGTTAAGGTACGGATATTGCATGAGAAAAAGTATATATTTATTTGGCAATACAAAAGTAAAGCTGTATATTTGCATCAGAAAAAGGAGAAAACCTTTGGGGGTTGTATCGGTTCGATTGGGATACTCATCAAATTAAATTGAAAACCGAGAATGTTTCTCTTGTTGATGGCGGGCCACATAAAGCGCTTGGCGCCTAAGCATTATGCCGGTGGATTACAAAGACGGAGAACGCTCACCTCTTTTATAGAAGGAGTTTTCATCACATCATCGTTACGATCCCCTTTTATACAATGGAGAATTGAGTGCGGAGTGCTTTCCCAGACTCAGTTCTCCTTTTTAGATTTAACGCTCTGTCTTGAAAGGCGGAGAAGAAAATACAACAAAAACAATAAAAATAACAAGTATATGTTCAGTGGCATAGTAGAAGAAATGGCAACAGTTACGGCCATCAGGAAGTATCAGGGAAATATAGACTTCACTTTGAGATGCTCGTTTACGAGCGAACTTGGAATAGATCAGAGTGTTGCTCACAACGGTGTATGCCTCACGGTGGTGGACATTGATGGAGACACTTATACCACGACGGCCATGAAGGAGACGCTCGACCGCTCAAATCTCGGACTGCTGAAGGTGGGCGACAAGGTGAACGTGGAGCGCTCGATGAAAATGAATGGGCGACTTGACGGCCATATTGTACAGGGCCATGTGGACCAAACGGCGAAATGTGTGGGCATGGAAGATGCTGACGGATCTACGTATTTTGAGTTTGAATATCCGTTTGACAAAGCTATGGCAAGTCGCGGCTATTTCACGGTGGACAAAGGCTCGGTAACCGTTAATGGAGTGTCGCTCACAGTATGCGAGCCTACGGACAACAGTTTCAAGGTGGCCATCATTCCTTACACGCGCGAAAACACCAACTTTTGTGATATGCAGGTGGGCAGTGTAGTCAATTTGGAGTTCGACATTTTGGGCAAATATATTGCCCGCCTTCATGATTTTTCCTAAGCCGATAAGTCTACATTGAATAAGGGGGAAATGTTACTAAATGTAATATTTCCCCTAATGCTTGTTAATAAACAGTTTTTAGATATACTTTTTCCTGTTTTAAACAGTCTAACAGACATTACGAGAATAAATAGCCAGTATATGAATAAATTAATTGTAGTATCTGCTTTCGCCGCCCTTTTTTCAGGCTGCCCCACAGTGTCTGAAGCCAAACAATGGTCGTTGCAAGAATGTATAGCGTATGCCTTGAAAAACAATATAACGCTCCAAAAAACGAATATTCAGCGGCTTAATGCTCTTGAAGATGTGAAATTGAGTCAGGCAGCATTGTTGCCATCACTTTCTGCCTCAACCTCTCACAACGTAATGTATAGTCCATGGCCGGAGGCCGGCAGCTATATGATAGCGGGTGAGAAAGTGCAGACGAGAGTAGACAAGGCCTACTACAATGGCTCGTATGGGGTGAGTGGAAGCTGGACCGTATGGAATGGTGGTCAAAACAGAAATCGGATTAAAGCCAATGAACTTGCGGCCGACCAAGCGGCTCTCGACAGTGCTACGACGGCCAACAACATACAAGAGCAGATTGCCCAGCTCTATGTGCAGATACTCTATTCTAAGGAAGCTGTCAATGTAAACAGGCAAACGTTGGAAGTTTCCATGAAAAATGAGGAACGAGGACGTGAATTTGTAAAGGTGGGGAGTATGAGCAGGGCCGATTTAGCCCAGCTCACGGCACAGCGGGCACAGGACGAATATGCTCTGGTGCAGGCAGAGAGCGGACTGAGGGACTACAAGAGACGGTTGAAGAAACTGTTGCAAATCACAAATCAGGAGGAATTTGACATTGTTGTTCCGACGACGACCGACGAAATGGCATTGCAGGCCATTCCCAACGTAACGTCTGTCTATGAGAGTGCGTTGAACAATCGCCCGGAAATCAAGAATGCCATGCTTGGGATGAAAAGCAGTGACCTGCAAGTTAAAATGGCCAAAGCGCAGAGAATGCCGACGTTGTCGGCTAATGCCGGATTTGGAACGAACACCACTTCCATGAACGACAAAGCATGGGGGACGCAGCTTAAAAACAATTTCGGCATGAGTGGTGGATTCTCTGTGAGTGTTCCTATATTCGACAATCGGCAGACAAAGACCGCCGTGAATAAAGCTATGCTGTCGAAACAAGGCTACGAATTGGAGTTGAAGGATCAACAAACCACACTATATTCTACGATAGAGAACTATTGGCTTCAGGCCATTAACAATCAGGAACAATTTAAAAGCGCCAAGATAAGTACACAGAGCGCACAAGAAAGCTATGAACTACTGAGTGAACAGTTCCGGCTAAAACTAAAGAACACCATAGAACTGATGAATGGGAAGGACGCCTTGATGAGAGCACAGCAGGCGGAATTGCAGGCAAAATATCTTGCCATTCTGAATATTGATATGTTGAAGTTCTATCAAAGTGGAACACTTAAATAGGTTTCTCCGACTTGGTCGCATAGAAATTATTGGTTGCGGATAGCGGCATTGAAATTCCGCATGAGGCATCTGGATAAGCCACCAAGCGTAATAACCATGAAAAAGCTCTGCCCAAATCAAGAGGGTAGAGCTTTTGCGGTTAGTTTAACATGGTATTTTATCAGATGTATTATATGCTCATTTCCTTAAGTATTTCTGCCATCTTCTGTTTTGTCTCAATCTTTGTGGGAACTAAAGGCAGGCGAAGTATGTTGTCTATGAACCCCATATCGTTGAGCAAAGCCTTCACTCCTGCCGGATTTCCATCGACGAATAGCAAGCTGTAAAGCTCTGTAAACATGTGGTGTATTTTTCTTGCGGGCTCATATTCTCCCTTAAATTCCAAGCGGATCATGCGGGAAAACTGCTTGGGTAATGCGTTGCCTATAACCGAAATCACACCGGCTGCGCCACTGGCTACCATCGAAAAGGTCAGTGCGTCGTCGCCACTAATTACGTCAAAATTATCGGGTTTGTTCTTAATAATTTCGTCTACTTGCTCCAAACTCCCTGACGCTTCCTTAATGCCCACGATATTAGGACAGTCGTTCGCAATCCGTACTGTAGTTGCGGCGGTCATATTGACACCTGTTCTACCCGGCACATTATACAGCACGATGGGCAAAGGACTAACTTTGGAAATTGCCTTGAAATGCTGATATAGTCCTTCTTGTGAGGGCTTGTTGTAATAGGGGCAGATGCTCAAAATACCATCAATGCCACTCCAGTCTGTATTTTTAATTTCCTCAATAACCGCTGCCGTGTTGTTTCCACCACAATATTTTAGTATGGGAATTCGTCCACGCACGAGGTCTTTGACGAGTTCTGTAATCTTATCCTTTTCTTCCCTGTTCAGACAAGGGGTTTCAGCTGTGGTAGCCAGAATACACAGAAAGTCGGCACCGTTATCCAGCTGATACTCAACAAGTCGCTTCAAAGCCTTATAATCCACCTCACCATTCTGGGTAAAAGGGGTTACCAAAGCTATGCCAAGTCCTTTGAAAATGTTTTGTGCCATACTTTTATATTATAAAATTACACTTATCATTATTTAATTACAAATCGACTGCAAAGTTACTGTTTTAGTTTCAAATTGCAAAACAATAGACCAAAAACTCTTAAAAAATTTATTTACTGCCTATATAAAGAAACACCATGCCCAACAAAACAAGTGCTAAATCCACGGCTTTGGTCTTGAGATTACGTTCGTGGAACATAATTGCTCCAAAGAGAAAACTAACGATGACACTGCCACGCCGTACCATCGAAACAATAGAAATCATGGCTCCCGGCAAACTTAATGCGTAAAAGTACACAAAATCGGCTGCACACAGAAAGATGCTGATGCCAATAATGGTCCAGCTCCAATGAAAGGGCGTGTGGGCTTTGCGGGTAGGCCACCATAGAATCCACAGGATGACGAACATCATTATCATTTGATAGATGTTGTACCACGCTTGTACGGTCATGTGGTCAATACCGATTCCGCCATTCTCTGACGAGGCCATGAGGTATTTGTCGTACAGACCGCTGATGGCTCCCAATACTGCTGCAATGACGATAAACCATATCCAACGATTGTGTACAAAGTTGATGCCTTCGCGTTTGCCTGATCTGCTCAGTAGGAAAAACGAGAGAATAGCAAGCAACACGCCTATCCATTGCCATCCGTTGAGGCTTTCGCCATACACCAACAAAGCACCTAAAAGTACCATGACGGGGCGAGTGGCATTAATCGGACCTACGATGGTGAGCGGGAGATGCTTCAGTCCGAAATAACTGAATAGCCAACTCGACAATACGATGAGACTTTTCAGAATGATATACTTATGAATTTCCCACCCGCCTGACGGTACATAAAAGATGCTTCCATCCAACTGATGTCCCGTCGCGGAGATAATGATGAAGGGTAGAAAGATGAGCGATGAGAAGACTGTATTGAGTAGCAATACGGGAATGACAGCGTTACCCTGAAGTGATTTTTTCTTAAACGAGTCGTAGAAGCCTAACAGCGCTGCTGATAGGAAAGCTAAAATCAACCACATAATCTATATTATCCTTTAGTGGATACAAAGGTACAAATATATTTCAGAAGTCACGCGGAATGTTAAACTCATCTTGACGCATCTAATATAATTTCGCTCAGGGTGGGGTGAATGTGTATAATATTGGATAATTGCGAACGGGTAACATCGAAGTTCATCAAAGCTGAAATCTCCTGAACGATGCTTGCAGCATCGGCACCAAGAGCATGACAAGCTATGACTCGGTCGTTTTCGTCAAAGATTAGTTTAACCAATCCGTCGGTCTGCTCTATGGCCTGTGCTCGCCCGTTGGCGCGATAGATGGCCTTTTGGGTTGTGAAAGGCACATCGTTGGCTTTGCAAACGCTCTCTGTCGGACCGACCGACGCAACCTCCGGATGCGTAAACACCGCTGCCGGCATGATGTCGAGACGAATGTTATCCGTTTTGCCCAGAATATGATTTACAGCTCGATACCCCTGAAATGTAGCGGCATGAGCCAGCATCTGGCGTCCGTTCACATCGCCAATGGCATAAATATAAGGCAAATTGGTCTGCATATTCTCATTGGTAACAATGCCTTTGGGACTGTTTTCTACTCCTATATTTTCTATATTCAGGTTCTCCGTACAGGGCTTTCTGCCCGTTGCAACGAGTATAACGTTGGCCTCAATATCTGCCACAAGGTCTTTCTTGACATCTTTAAAAATAACCTTGTTGTTATCAATGCTTTGCACAGCTGATCCCAAGTGAAACTTGACACCTTGCTTTTCCATTGATCTGCGCAGCCTTCGGGCTATTTCCGCATCCATCGTTGGCAGACATTCGTTGAGAAACTCTACGACTGTGACCTTGCTGCCAAAGGCGGAAAACACAGAGGCCATTTCCAAACCAATGACGCCTGCTCCTATGATGCAGATTTCGTTCGGCAGCTCCTTTCGGGCTAAAAGTTCTTCAGAGGTAACCACAAACGGACTAATCGGTTGTCCATCTCCTCCTAATCCGGGTATGGGGGGAAGCTTAGAGGTGGAGCCTGTGGCAATAATGATGTGCTCGGCTTCAATATTCTCTTCTCCCACTACAACGCAATGACTGTTTTTGAACGTACCATGACCCCGTACTAAACGAATTCCCGGTTGATGCATTAGGGCCTCCACACCTTGTCGAAGATTGGCAATAATTCGATCCTTACGTTCAATGGCTGCCTCAAACAGAGATTTTCCATCCGATTTGCCCATAGCTTTCTCGGCATCGTGTACCAATGCTTTGGTGGAGATGCAGCCACAATTCAGGCATGTACCTCCTACGTTTTTCTCTTCGATAATCGTTACTTGCAAGCCTTGACGGGCAGCATAGGCAGCAGTCTCGTATCCTCCGGGACCACCGCCAATGATAATTAAATCTGTTTGCATAGTTTATTTTCAGGAAAAACCAATACGGGTTGGCGTGCGGCCATCACATCGTCCACTCTCGAAATAGGCGTGTTGTGAGGTGCTGATTTTACCTTTTCCGGTTGCGTTCGGGCTTCCTCGGCAATCTGTCGCATCACCTCAATAAACTTATCTATGGTCTCCAAGCTCTCGTTTTCTGTAGGCTCGATCATCATTGCCTCATGAAACAGCAAGGGGAAATAGATGGTGGGAGCATGATAACCGAAGTCGAGCAGACGCTTGGCAACGTCCATAGTGGTTACGTTTGTAGATTTGTCTCGCAGCCCATTGAACACAAATTCATGCTTGGAAAGCCCTTCGATGGGTAGTTCGTAAATGTCCTTGATCTGTTCTTTGATGTAGGTGGCGTTAAGTGTAGCCAACGACCCGACCTTCATTAGATTTTCCTTGCCTAAAGTGAGAATGTAGGCTAAGGCCCGAAGCTCAACCAAGAAATTACCATGATATGGATTTACCATTGGGAAGAAGGCTTGCAGTCCATCGCGAACGCCTACCGGACCACTGCCCGGACCGCCTCCTCCGTGTGGGGTTGAGAAGGTTTTATGTAGGTTTAGATGCACCACATCAAACCCCATGTCGCCCGGACGGCATACGCCCAATAGCGGATTGAAGTTTGCACCATCGTAATACATCAGACCTCCACATTGGTGTACCATTTCAACAATCCTCACAATGTCGTGTTCAAAGAGTCCCAACGTATTTGGGTTGGTCATCATCATGGCTGCAATCGAATCGTCAAGCTTGGTCGCTAAGTCGTCTACGTCTACAGTGCCATCATCTTTGCTTTTCACTTCAACCACTTCCAATCCACAAACGGCAGCCGAAGCCGGGTTGGTGCCGTGTGCCGAATCGGGTACAATAACTTTTGTTCGTTTGATGTCTCCACGACTCTCGTGATACCCTCGAATAATCATCAGCCCCGTTAATTCCCCATGAGCACCGGCGCATGGCTTCAAAGTAAAGTCTGCCATACCTGTAATTTCCGATAAGGCTTTGCGTAAAGTCTTGCTCACAGACACCGCTCCGCATGTCGTTTCTTCCGGTTGCAGAGGGTGTAGATTTAGGAAATGACGGCTCCCTGCTATCTCATCATTGATTTTAGGATTGTATTTCATGGTACATGATCCTAACGGATAGAAGCCGTTATCCACCCCAAAATTATTGCCGCTATGATTGGTATAATGACGCACAACCGTCATTTCGTCACATTCGGGCAGTTCAGCCGGATGTTCCCGCAGCATGGAGTTGGGTAGGGCATGGCGTGAAAATTCGTTTTGAGGTAGGCTGTAGCCTTCTCGTCCTTGATGGCTGAGTTCAAAAATAAGATTGTGATATAGCTTATTGTTCATAGTTTTACTTCTTCTTTAATTTGTTAAACTCAACCTTTATTGAACATAACTCAGCAGAGTTTCCATTTCTTTCTGTGTGCGTTGCTCGGTTACGGCCAGCATCAGGGTGTCCTCCGCAATCTTCACGCCACCAAAAATCCCATTGTCAAGCCATAGCTTTTGCAATGCGTCAAGATTTCCATCATATTTTACGCAGAACTCATTTAAGAACTCTTTGCCGGGGAAAGCATCATGGAAACGACCTGTTTCCAATAGTGCATCGTGCAGAAAATGCGCACCGTCGCACCCTCTCTGCGTAACTTCCTGCATTCCTTGTTTGCCCATGAGCGACAAATAGAGAGTCACCCAAAGCGTCATTAATCCCTGATTGGAGCATATATTTGAGGTCGCTTTTTCACGACGAATATGCTGTTCGCGTGCTTGAAGGGTCAATACAAACGACCTTTGACCGTCTTCGTCTACGGTTTGTCCAACTATTCTGCCCGGCATTTTGCGCATATATTTCTCTATAGTACACATATAGCCAAGGTACGGGCCACCCCATGCCATTGGTATTCCCAAGCTCTGGGCCTCACCAACAGCAATATCGGCTCCCCATTCGCCCGGTGTCTTGAGTAAGGAGAGGTCAGCTGCAATGCTATTAATGATGAATAAGGCCTTCTGTTCATGACATTTATCGGCTATGCCGGAGAAGTCCTCAATAATACCATAGTAGTTGGGCTGCTGCACGATTACACCAGCCACACCGCCTTGCGCAAGTTTTTCAGACAATGTCGAGAAATCGGTTTCGCCGTTCTTCTGGGGTATCATGTCAATGTCGATGTCACGAAAATGAGCATAGGTTTTCAACACTTTCAATACCTTTGGATCGATGGTCTCTGAGACGAGCACCCGGCTCGACTTCCTCACAATGGTCGAGGCCATCATCATTGCTTCGGCCGTTGCGGTGGAACCATCATACATCGAAGCGTTGGACACCTGCATTCCGGTGAGCCGAGCCATCATCGTTTGGTATTCAAAGATGTAATGTAGCGTACCTTGCGATATTTCGGACTGATAAGGTGTATAGCTCGTCAGATATTCAGAACGACTCGTGATTTGCGGAATGACAGAGGGAACGTAGTGATCGTAGACACCCGCTCCGGCAAAACAAATCTTTTGTTGATTCTCTGCTCCTACCTGTTCAAAGTATCGACGTATCTCAATCTCACTCTTTGCACTTGGCAGGTTGTAGTCATTTTGCAGGCGAATATCTTCGGGGATGTCAGCGTTAAGCTCGTCCAAAGACTTTACCCCAATGACTTTCAGCATGCGTTGAATGTCATCAGGGGTATGTGGAAAATATTTAAACATCGGCTAATGTGGTCTATGGTGTTTAATGTTGGTGGATGGAGTTTATTCAACAGAGGCCAAATAGGCTTCTTCGTCCATTAAATCGTCCAATTCAGATACGTCGGATAGTTTTACCTTGATAATCCAATTAGCGTTGGCATCTTGGTTGATGAGTTCAGGCTCGTCTTCCAAAGCCTCGTTCACCTCAACAACGACGCCACTAACCGGACTCATCAAGTCGCTGGCAGCCTTAACACTTTCCACAGCACCGAAGTCTTCACCGGCCGTTACTTCATCATCCACGTCGGGCATATCTACATACACAATGTTTCCCAATGCTTTCTGTGCATAGTCGGTAATACCGATATAGCCAAACTCACCCTCTACGCGAACATACTCATGTGATTTGCAAAAATAAGTCATAATAGTATTGTTTTATTGATATTTATTTCTTGTAATGTTTCTCGTAAAATTTCTTTTTAACAATGGTACCGGGGAAAGTCTTCTTGCGAATCTGCACTTCCACCTTGTCGCCAAGCTTTAAACTCGCATCGACCAAGGCCACCGCACAACTCTTTTCTACAGAGATGAGTCGATAACCGGTAGTCACTTCGCCTACTTCCCGACCATCTTTCAGCACTTTGTAGCCGTTTCGAGGCACAGCCTTGCCCTCCAATTCGATGCCGCGAAGCCGTTGTGAAGGACCCTCAGCCTTTTGCTTGGCAATCGCCTCCTTTCCAATGAAATCTGGTTTGTCCAATTTGCAGAACATACTCAAACCTGCCATTACGGGGGTTATCGTGTCAGACAGTTCGTCGCCGTAAAGAGGCAGTCCGACCTCAAAACGCAGCGTGTCACGACAACCCAGTCCGCACGGAACACATTGCTTACTTGCCATCAGTTTGTCCCATTGGTCTATGATGAAGGCATGAGAGCCATAAATCTCAAAACCGTCCTCACCTGTATACCCCGTCCGACTGATGATGATTTCCTCCTCACCGTTCACTTCCGTCTTTACGGTGTAAAATTTCAAGTCTTTGCAATCCCAACCCAGTACGTCGCGCATCACTTGCTCTGCCTCCGGGCCTTGTATGGCCAACTGGCCATAGCGTTCGGAGGCATGGTCTATCTCCACTTCAAAGCCCTCCTTATTCTTGTTAATCCAGTCCACATCCTTATCAATGTTGGCAGCATTGATAACGATGAAGAATTCCTGACTGCCCATTTTGTAGACCAACACGTCATCTACTGTACCACCATCGGAGTAGAGCATCATGCCGTAGTAAATCTGATGAATGGGAGCGTTGGTCACATCGTTGGTAAATATATGGTTTACAAAGCGTTCTGCGTCCTTTCCTCGCACAAAGATTTCGCCCATGTGGGACACGTCGAACACCCCGCAATGCTGTCGTACCGCATTGTGTTCCTCGATAATTGAAGTATATTGTATTGGCATTTCATAGCCGCCAAAAGGCTGAATGAGTGCACCCAGTTTGGTGTGCCGTTCATAGAGACAGGTACGTTTATTCATAGTCTTACAAAATATTGTAGTTTTATGTTGAAAGGCATAAGGTTTCCTTACGTGCAAACTTAACGAAATATTTTGAATAAACTGATTATTTTTTGAAAAAAATAAGCCTCGCTGAAACCCTAAAAAAATATAAAATAAATGCGTGTATCAAAAGAATCGCCCACAATAAATTGTCATCTTGACTCAAAAATGGAAGCAAGGCTTTACACCTTTTGATACACGCATCGATATGATGTCTATTTGCTTAATAAAGCGATATTATTCTTGCATAAGAAAATTCTTAAATGATTCAAAATCATTGGCCATCTTAACACTCTGTTTTTTTCCTTTCATGAAATTTTGCAGACGCTGGGGAATGGCAATATCCGTTCCAAGAATGTCATCCACTTTTTCCTTGAATTTGGCAGGATGAGCTGTTTCGAGGAATACGCCCACGTCGTTACGCCCAAGTTGTTCTTTCAGTGCTTGATAGCCACAAGCCCCATGAGGGTCGAGCACATAGCCTGTAGAGGCATAACACTCCTTCATGCTTTCTCGGATGCGCGGGTCCGGATAGGTTGCTCCGCTGATGTCGGCCTTGATGCTTTTCCAGTGATTGTCGTAGAGCGCGAGAATCCGTGCAAAGTTGCTTGGGTCGCCTACGTCCATCGCATTGGCTAAGGTTTGCTTGCTTGGCATGGGCTGATAGTCTCCAGTTTGCAAATAATTGAAAAACACGTCGTTAGCATTGTTTGATGCAATAAAGTGTTTAATTGGTAGTCCCATCCTCGCAGCAAACAGCCCGGCAGTAATATTTCCGAAATTGCCACTGGGCACACAGACCACGAGATTGCTCGTACCATCTTCTGACCAACTGAGCTCCCCTGTTTTTTTCAGTTGAGCATAAGCATTGAAATAGTAGAAAGCTTGTGGCAGAAAACGAGCCACGTTAATGGAGTTGGCCGATGTCAGTGCCATGTGTTCATTCAGCTCACTATCCATAAACGCACTTTTCACCAGTGCCTGACAGTCATCGAATACGCCGTCCACCTCCAAAGCCGTGATATTTTGCCCTAACGTGGTGAATTGACATTCCTGTATTTTGCTCACTTTGTCCTTGGGATACAACACATATACGTGAATACCGTCTACACCGAGAAAGCCGTTTGCTACGGCCGACCCTGTATCGCCGGACGTAGCTACCAAAACATTGACACGACCATTGCTGCGCTTGTCTTTCCTGATAAAATATTGGAGCAGACGAGCCATAAACCGTGCGCCTACGTCCTTGAAGGCAAGGGTGGGACCGTGAAAGAGTTCGAGCGTGTAAATATTTTGCTCTACGTTTACCACAGGAGTATCAAACGCCAGTGTGTCATCAACGATTTGTTTCAGGGAAGCCTCATCCACATCGTCGCCAAAAAATGCCTTAGCCACCTCAAACGACATTTCCCGGAAGGTCATTTCGTCAATATGTTCAAAGAAATTACGGGGCAGAGCCTTGATGTGTTCGGGCATATATAGCCCTCGGTCGGGTGCCAATCCTCGTTCCACAGCTTCGCGAAGTGTGGCGAGGGGAGCCTGATGATTGGTAGAATAATATTTCATGATTAGTCTATTTTCATAAATGATTCCATAAATTCACCCAGATGGAGCAGGCCGTATGAGCCTGATACACATGCCACTTCGTCATAACGTTGCACTGAGTCCGGCTCTATGCCCTTATACCAAAACAGGAATGGTACCGGCTCAGAAACGTGGGTGCGAATTTCTATGGGTGTCGGGTGATCGGGCAGCACGGCGATACACACCGGCTCGTCCCATTGGCTCACCTCTTTATATATAGGCTCCACAATGCGGTGGTCCAGATATTCAATGGTGCGGAGTTTCAAATCCAAGTCACCGTCGTGCCCGGCTTCGTCGCTGGCCTCAAGATGAAGATATACGAAGTCCTGCTTGCGCAGTGCCTCGATGGCCGCAGCAGCCTTTCCCTCGTAGTTGGTGTCGGCCAGTCCTGTGGCTCCGGGTACCTTGATGATGTCCAGTCCCGCATAATGGCCGATGCCCCGTATCAGGTCTACGGCCGAAATAACCGAGCCGGTATTCACCTGCGGATAGTGTTGCATCAGGGTTTGCATACTTGGCCGGTAGCCCCCGCTCCAAGGCCAGATGCTGTTAGCAGGGCGCTGGCCTTTGCGTTCCTTGTCTTGGTTGAATGGATGGGCGGCCAGAAGTTTCTGTGATTTGAGTATCAGGTCGTTAAGCAAATCGGCTGTTTCCCTGCCCGACATTCTCACTTCGCCGGTCGGATTACCGTCAATCCCGAAGATTGGCTCGTGCACGTCTTCCCATCCTTTCTCGCTCTCAACCAGCAGTTTGTGCCATTCCTCGTTGGGATGGTCGTGAGGCGGAGCGCACACCACATGCTTACTCGCACGCTTGATGACGAGCAGGTGGCGATATTGAATACCGGTTACAAAACGTATCTGCTCTGTACCAAGATTGGCATTGAGATAATCAATCAGCTTGTCGCCATTCTCCGTAGAGAGGTTTCCGCCGTTGTGGGTGATAATCTTTCCGTCTTGCAGCGTGATAAAGTTACACCTCATCGCCATGTCTTCAGGCTCCATGTCGTAACCGATACTGGCTGCCTCAAGCGGCCCCCGACCTTCGTACACCTTGTTCAGGTCGTAGCCTAAGATGGCTGTATTGGCAACCTCAGAGCCGGGATGAAATCCCTCAGGAATGGTCATCAGCCGTCCGCATCGCCCTTCACGGGCCATCCTGTCCATGTAAGGCGTGTCGGCAAACTGCAACAGCGTCTTTCCGCCGAGCCTTTCCACAGCGTGATCGGCCATGCCATCTCCTAATATAATAATGTGTTTCATTCTTTCTTGTTTCTTGTTCCCAAGTAGGGAAATAAGGTGGTGCATCAAATGTTTGCTATACTCATGATGTTGGCAAATACTCCGGCTGCCGTCACGCTTGCCCCGGCGCCATACCCTTGTATTTGCATGGGGTATTCCTTGTAGCGTTCGGTGGTGAGCATCACGATGTTGTTGCTCCCTTCCAGACGATAGAACGGATGGTTGCGGTCTACAGCCTGCAATGCGACGCTTGTCTCTCCGCCATCCATTGTGGCCACAAAGCGCCATTTTTTGTCTTCAGCTTCGAGTTTCCTTCTTCGTGCTTCGAAGTCGGCGTCAAGCTGCGGCAGTTTTTTCCAAAAATCGTCTACAGACCCTTTAAAATATTCATCGGGAACAAACAGCGACTTCTTTACGTCGGCCTGCTCCACACGATACCCGGCTTCGCGGGTCAGAATCACCAACTTGCGAATCACATCTATACCGCTCAAGTCAATGCGTGGGTCGGGCTCAGCATAGCCTTGTTTCTTGGCTCGCTTCACCGTTTCAGAGAAAGGAACGTCTGCGGATATTTCGTTAAAGATAAAGTTTAACGTTCCACTCAAAACCGCCTCAATCTTAAGTATTCGGTCTCCGGAGTTTCTTAAGTCATTGATAGTGCCTATAATGGGCAGACCGGCTCCGACATTGGTCTCGTAGAGAAACTTTACTCCACGTTTCAGCGCCGTAGATTTCAAGCGTGCGTAGTTCTCAAATTCTGAGCTGGCAGCTATCTTGTTGGCCGTCACCACACTGATATTGTGGCTTAGAAACGATTGATAGAGGGCTGCAATCTCCTTTGATGCCGTGCAATCCACGAAGACGGAATTAAAAATATTCATCTTCAGAATCCTGTCACGCAGTTTTTCGGGATTGCTTGGCTCCGATGTTTCGAGCAGTTCCCGATAGTTGTCGAGATCCACTCCGTCGCGAGAGAGGATGGCACGCTTTGAACTGGCAATGCCCACCACATTGAGTTTCAGGCGCGAGTGCTCTTTCAGTTCTTCGTATTGCGACCTGATTTGCTCAATGAGTTTGCCGCCCACCGTACCGATACCGCATATAAACACATTGAGCACGTTGTATTCTGAAAGGAAGAACGAGTCGTGGAGCACATTCAGCGATTTGCGGAGAAATTGCGAATCGACTACAAAAGATATGTTGGTTTCCGACGCTCCCTGCGCACAAGCGATGACCGAAATACCGCTTCGGCCCAATGTGCCAAACAGTTTACCGGCAATACCCGGTGTATGTTTCATGTTCTCGCCGACAATGGCGATAGTAGCCAGATTGCTTTCGGCGTGCATGGGGAACATGGCTCCGTCTTCGATTTCGGCTTCAAATTCTTTGTTCAGCACTCCCATTGCATCTTCGGCATCTTCGTCGCGCACACCGATAGAGGTAGAATTCTCTGACGATGCCTGCGACACGAGGAATACACTGATGCCGTTGTCGGCCAAAGCCGTGAAGATGCGGCGGTTTACACCGATGACGCCGACCATCGAAAGTCCTGATACCGTGATGAGTGTAGTGCCCTTGATGCTCGAAATTCCTTTAATAGCTTTGCGGTCGTTTTCCACCTTTTTCTTGATAACCGTACCCGGATTTTCTGGGTTAAAGGTGTTTTTAACTCGGATAGGAATATTCTTGATACACACCGGATAGATGGTTGGCGGATAAACTACTTTAGCTCCGAAGTTGCAAAGCTCCATCGCTTCTACATAGCTTAGTTCGTCAATAGTGTAGGCCGAGTGAATAACTTTGGGGTCGGCCGTCATGAATCCGTCCACGTCGGTCCAGATTTCCAGTGACTTCGCGTTCAGGGCGGCGGCTATAACCGATGCCGTATAGTCGGAGCCTCCACGTCCGAGATTGGTGATTTCGCCCGTATCACGGTCGGAGGAAATAAATCCCGGCACAAGCGATATGCGTGGCAAATCCTCAAATGCGGCTTTCACCAACTTGGTGCTCAACTCACTATCGAGGTTGTTCTTGCCGTTCAAGGATTCGGTTTTGATAAACTCCCGCGAGTCAAACCATTTGGAGCCGCGAACGAGCGTAGCCACAATATTGGAACTCAGACGTTCACCGTAGCTCACGATGGCGTCTTGTGTCTTCTTACTTAAATCATGAATGAGATATACTCCGAAATAAATGGAATGGAGTTGTTCGAAAAGGGCATCTACCTTATTAAATAGAGATTCGCGGTCGTGGGTGTCTGTGATAATGGTATCGATCAGTTTATGATGTCGGTCCACCATATCCTTAAAGGATGCTTTCCAACTTTCGTTACCCTCTACCGCCATTTGCGATGTGGCAATAAGTTTATCGGTGATTCCACCTAAGGCACTGACTACTACAATAATCGGCTGGCGACGTGCCTCGTTTTCTACAATGCGTTTTAAGCTGAGAATGCTTTTTACGGAACCTACTGATGTTCCGCCAAATTTCAATACTTTCATCAATATGATATTTTAGTCATGTAATGCCACCCCTGACACAAACAGGGCCGAAGCAAAACTTAGCTGCAAAAATAACAATTATTATTATGATGTCCAACTAAAATGGTTGCAAAATATTGTTTTTATTGAATATCTGCCTACAAATTGTAGTTACACATTCTTTTGATGTACATTTTGATAGTTTTAAAAGACAAATTGTAGGCTTTTTAATAAAGTTGTTGATGGCATCAGTATAAAACATTGAATTACTATGACAAACAAGTGTTCTATTTTTGCTTATTTAAAACAGACACAAACTTGTTTTCAAATACGCGAAAATTAAGCGGTTTTCGCAACATTCTGATACTCATCAGATTAGCAGGTTGAAGGTTGAAATGGACTGATTATGAACAAAAATACGGGTTCGATTACATATCTAATGGTGCTATGGTTAAGGCTTAGTGATGAGGCGGTTAGCATTTAACCATATTGCGATTAGGCCTTATCCATGAATGGAAAAGGCCTTTACGGCAACATCGGCTTGTTTTCATTTGTCAAAATTTAGAAAACAATCGCTGATTCTTTAAATTTCAGACGCTATAACGTCAGTAGAAAAGAGCCCATTTTGTGTGACTTTTTAATGACATAACGGACTGTTTTTGATATTCGGCTTTCGTGAGAATTATTTGTAGTCTTTGGGGGTGAAAGTGACTTCATACAACACTTCCTTAGTCTTTTCAGAATGTATAACGTAGTGGAAGTTGTAGCCCTTGTCTTTGTAGGCCTTGCTGCCGGTGTTGCTGATAAGCTCGTTGCGCAGCGCCTCCTTGATCTTTGACTGCACTTTATTAACAGCCTGACTGTCGTCGGCAGCACCGGTAAGTCTGTAGTAATAATTGAAAGTCAATGTGGAACGGTCGAAAGTGACGCTGTCTGTGCGTTGCATATTCTGCACGGGAGTAGGGCAATAGCGCTCTGTAAAAGCCTTTGCTTCTTTCTCGGCACGATCTTCCAGTGTGTCATGTTTGCAGGAGGCTAACGCGACAAGAGCAATCAATGTCAAAACAAACGGGAATAGATGAAAATATTTTTTCATTTGATGACGTATAATTTTTTGCAAAGATAGTAAAAAAACGAAGCATCACGGTTTGATATGTTATCTTTTTTGTATCTTTGCAGAAGATAGGCTGCACTCGGCAATCCGAAAGTAAACTTTCATTGCGCTCGTTTGCGTTATCTTTGCAGAAGATAAGCTGCACTCGGCAATCCGAAAGTAAACATTCATTGCGCTCGTTTGCGTTATCTTTGCAGAAGATAGGCTGCACTCGGCAATCCGAAAGTAAACTTTCATTGCGCTCGTTTGCGGTATCTTTGCAAAAGATAGGCTTTGGCTGTCAATGAAAATCATACAAATTGATTGTATCTAAAAGGCTATAGCTTAAGAAGATTTATTATCATTCATGAAACATATAAGAAATTTTTGCATTATTGCACATATAGATCACGGAAAGTCGACTTTGGCTGACCGTATGTTGGAATACACCGGAGCGGTTGCGATAACCGAGAATCAGGTGTTGGACAATATGGATTTGGAACGAGAGCGCGGCATTACCATCAAGAGCCATGCCATCCAGATGGAGCATGAACTTGACGGAAAGAAGTATATGCTGAACTTGATCGACACTCCGGGACACGTAGACTTCAGTTATGAAGTGTCGCGCAGTATTGCAGCGTGCGAAGGTGCCTTGTTGGTAGTGGATGCTACACAGGGAGTTCAGGCCCAGACAATATCGAATCTATATATGGCCATTGACCACGATTTGGAGATTATCCCCGTTGTCAACAAGATAGATATGCCCAATGCGATGCCTGAAGAGGTGGAAGACGAAATTGTGGAACTTATCGGGTGCGATAAGTCTGAAATCATACGTGCCAGTGGCAAGACGGGAGAGGGCGTAGACAAGATTATAGAGGCCGTGATCAAGAAAATCCCGGCACCGGTCGGAGATGTCTCGGAGCCTTTGCAGGCTTTGATTTTCGACTCCGTCTTTAACCCTTTTCGTGGCATTATCACGATTTGTAAGATTGTAAATGGAAAAATTCACCAAGGCGACAAGGTGAAGTTTGTGCAAACCGGAATGGAATACGACGCCGATGAGGTGGGAGTGCTCAAACTGCAGATGGAGCCTCACAAAACCTTAGCTGCCGGCGAGGTGGGCTATATTATATCCGGAATCAAAGATACCACTGAGGTGAAAGTGGGAGACACGGTAACCCATACGGAGAGACCTTGCGCTAAGGCCATTTCCGGTTTTCAGGAAGTGAAACCGATGGTGTTTGCAGGAGTGTACCCGATAGACCCGGCTGAATATGAAAACCTCAGGGCGTCATTGGAAAAACTTCAGCTTAACGATGCTTCCCTGACGTTTATGCCCGAATCGTCGCAGGCACTGGGCTTCGGCTTCCGCTGTGGTTTTCTGGGACTGCTCCACATGGAAATAGTGCAGGAGCGACTGGGCCGGGAATTCAATACGGAGGTCATCACGACTGTTCCTAACGTGTCGTATAAGGTACACGACAAGTTGGGCAATGTTACAGAGGTGCATAATCCGAGTGAGTTGCCTGAGGTGACAAAGATAGAGTTTATCGAAGAGCCTTATATCAAGGCCAACATTATCACCTCTGCCGACTATTATGGTCCTATTATCAAACTGTGCCTGGACAAGCGTGGCGAATTGGTCAATGAACAATATGTTTCCGGCAACCGAGTGGAACTCCATCTGATGATGCCGCTTGGAGAAATTGTGATAGACTTTTATGACAAGCTCAAATCAATTTCGAAGGGATATGCGTCATTCGATTACACGATAGACAGCTATAGACCTTCCAAGCTGATCAAACTTGATATATTGCTCAACGGCGACTCCGTGGACGCGCTGTCCACACTGACCCACTTTGACAATGCCACTTCGTTTGGCCGCAAGATGTGTGTGAAACTGAAAGAGCTGATACCGCGTCAGCAATTCGACATAGCCATCCAGGCTGCTATCGGCGCCAAAATCATAGCCCGCGAGACCGTGAAACAAATACGTAAGGACGTATTGGCCAAATGCTATGGTGGAGACGTCAGCCGAAAGCGAAAACTGCTTGAAAAGCAAAAAAAGGGAAAGAAGCGCATGAAACAAATCGGTAATGTGCAGGTTCCGCAAAATGCTTTTCTTGCTGTGTTGAAGCTGGATTGATGAATTGTCTATTAATTACCCCTAATATTATTAACTGAATGGAAAAGTTACAGACCACCACCCGCGATATAGCGCGTGAGTTAGCTCGTAAATACAGTACGATGACCCATGAAGAACTTGATACTCTGGAGAGTATTCTTGTTCCCAAAAAATATGCTAAAGGAGAGATTATTCTTGCCGAAGGTGAGGTGTGTGAGGAAATATCATATATTGACAAAGGCCTTATCAGGCAGTTTTACTACAAGAATGATAAGGAATTGACAGAGCATATAGGCTCTGATGGCGAGATATTCATGTGTATAGAGAGTCTCTTCAAGGAAGAAAAGACGTATTTGCAGGTTGAAGCATTGGAGCCGACTATGGTATATGCGCTTCCTAAAATGCGTTTGGAACAAGTGGCTCTGCACAATGTGAATATCCAGATTCTGTATAGAAAGATTCTTGAGGAAAGCCTTATTATTTCTCAAATTCATGCCGACTTGGTGAGATTTGAGACCGCGCAAAATAGGTATTTGCGACTATGCAAAATGAAGCCGCAGGTGGTGTTGCGTGCCCCGCTGCTCTATATTGCCAGCTATCTGCAAATGACACCGGAGACTTTAAGCAGGGTTAGGGCAGCTACCGTGATGGGGTAGATGGTCGCAGGTTACACCGATCTGAAACAAGTTAAATGTCAGAATAACCGTATTGTAGGGCAATGTGAGATAAGAAACGATTCTATCTCTTAACGAAACATCCTGCACATTTGGTAAATATGATAAAACGCTCGCAAGCCTTGCAGCTTGCGAGCGTTCTTAATTAGTTGATACGCTATGGCCTATAACTCGTCGACCAAAGTTTATAGTGCAGAATTAGAGTGTATTGCTATTGTCTATATAGGCTTCAAGAAGCTGTGATTTCTTCTCCTTGTTGTCTGCTATGATTTCAAAATCGGCAACAGAGGCAGGAATCAATGCACTGTAGCCCTCTTTCAAGGCCACTTCTTCGTCTGTATTTTTCAATTGAATGCGACAGTCGCCATACATACACATCAGGATTACAAAGCTGTCACATGCTTTCAAATCATGATGGAAGATGCCATCGACATCCGTGACACACACATTGAAAAAAGAACTTTCCACGATCGGGTTTGCCTTGCCCTTCTGATAGGTATATTCCGTCCGATAGTTGTCTTTTACCTTGTAGTCTAACGCTTCGGCTGCCTGTTCGGTATGCAGTTCACGTGGTTTGCCGTCCATCCCGGGGCGATTATAGTCAAATATGCGATAGGTGACGTCGCTGCTCTGCTGTATTTCTGCTAACAATATGCCGCTTCCGATGGCGTGTACACGTCCTGCCGGCAGATAAAACACGTCTCCGGCCTTAACTTCATGCTTGGCCAACACCTCTGTAATGGTGCCGTCTGCAATGCGGCGTCTGTATTCTTCTACAGCCTCCGCACGATTTTCCGGACGCGCATAGTTCTCATCATGAGCCATAGGTTTGCTGAAACCGGCATAAAGGAAAGCGCCCGGCTTGGCATCGATGATATACCACATTTCGGTCTTTCCGCGTTTGCCATGCAGCCGTTTTGCCATCTCATCATTGGGATGCACCTGAATGGAAAGATCGCGCTGAGCATCAATGAACTTGGCCAACAGTGGTAACTGGTTGTCATATTGACGCGCAACGGCCTTACCCAAGATATCTTCCGGCAACTCATTGATGACCGATACCAAATCGCGCCCCCTGAATGTTCCATTGGCAATGATGTTCACGCTTGATGGTACTGCGCTAACCTCCCATGATTCACCAATGGGTTTGCCCTCATCGGGAAGCCCCTTCCACTTTGCAATCTTGTTTCCACCCCATATAATGGAATGTAGGTTGGACTCGAAAAGAAATGGGTATAATTTCATGCTTGTTCTATTTTATATTTTGTGAATACTCTTTTATCATTTGTTCATTGTCCAGCGAACAGATGAGCAACCTGCCATCACGTAAAGCAACAATATAATCCTCTAATCCCTGAATGACCACCTGCTTGGCATCTTGAGCATGAACGACACACCCCTTACTGTCATACAGATGGATGTTTGGACCAATATGGGCATTGCCCTGATTGTCGCTTTTAAGCAGATTTTGCAATGCTCCCCAACTGCCCAAGTCACTCCAACCAAACTCGGCTGGTATGGTATAGATGCTGTCCGACTTTTCCATCACGGCATAGTCTATACTAATCTTCTCACAAGTTGGAAACACCTCTGCCAAAACGGCGGGTTCTCGTTCTGTGTAAAAACAAGAACTCATGTCGTCCATCTTCTTTGCCAAATCGGGAGTGAATTTACAAATAGCATGCGTGATGGTCTCGACATTCCAAACAAAGATACCCGCATTCCAGAAATAGTTGCCGGCAGCCATATATTTTTTTGCCGTTTCCAAGTCCGGTTTTTCCTTGAAGGCTGCCACCTTGTGTATCTCGCTATTTTCCATCTGCCCCGCAGCGGCTATGTATCCATATCCGGTTTCCGGACGAGAGGGACGTATGCCGATAGTAACAATATTGTTGCTGTTGGCCGTAAACATCAAAGCCTCCTTGATGACACGCTGGTATTCCGTCGTATTGATGACCAACGCATCTGAAGGAGTCACTACAATATTGGCCGCAGGATGTTTTTTCTTAATTTTCCAACAAGCATAGGCGATGCATGGAGCCGTGTTGCGTGGCTCCGGTTCTGCCAAAATATTCTGTTCGGGAATGTCGGGCAGTTGCTCTCTGACGATATCAACGTAACTTTGGCTCGTGACAACCCAGAAGTTGCTGATGGGGGCAATATTGCTTAAACGCTCTGTCGTGAGCTGAATAAGAGATTTTCCCATTCCCATCACGTCGATAAACTGCTTGGGATATTCCGGTGTACTCATCGGCCAAAAACGGCTCCCGATGCCACCGGCCATAATCACGATATGATTATTATTTGCCATGATTTCTATGTCTATCGGTTTTTATACATTTCGTCGTAATACTTCAGATAGTCGCCGCTGGTCACATTGTCCATCCAATCTTGGTTGTCGAGATACCATTTCACTGTACGCTCGATACCTTCTTCAAATTGCAGGCTCGGCTCCCATCCTAATTCCCGTTGGAGTTTGCGGCTGTCTATGGCATAACGTGCGTCGTGTCCGAGACGATCGGTGACAAAGGTAATCAAATCGTCGTCGGCTCCTTCCGGCCGGCCTAACAGGCGGTCTACCGTCTTGATGACAAGTTTGATGATGTCTATATTCTTCCATTCGTTGAATCCGCCGATATTGTAGGTATCGGCTACTTTGCCTTTATGGAATATCAAGTCGATGGCTCTGGCATGGTCTTCTACATACAGCCAATCTCTCACGTTTTCTCCCTTGCCGTAAACGGGCAACGGTTTGCGATGACGGATGTTGTTGATGAATAGCGGTATCAGCTTTTCCGGAAACTGATATGGACCATAGTTGTTGGAACAATTTGTTACGACAGTCGGCATCCCGTATGTATCATGAAAGGCTCGAACGAAATGGTCGCTGCTCGCCTTAGAGGCAGAATACGGACTATGGGGCATATATTTCATGTCTTCTGTAAAGAAATCGGTACCATAGGCATGATGGTGATCGGACGAAGCCTTTGTGGTAAAAGGAGAGTCTACACCTTCCGGATTAGACAATTCCAATGCTCCATAAACTTCGTCAGTAGAAATATGATAAAACCGTTTGCCTTCATATTTCTCAGGAAGTCCTTCCCAATAAAGTTTGGCTGCCTGCAGCAGGCTTAGCGTTCCCATGACATTGGTTTTGGCAAACGTAAAAGGATCTTTAATACTGCGGTCTACATGGCTCTCGGCAGCCAGATGAATAATGCCATCTACCTGATATTGAGCCATCAGCTCACTCATCTTCTCAAAATCACAAATATCTGCTTTGACAAAAGTATAGTTGGGTTTATCTTCTATATCTTTCAAGGTAGCCAGATTCCCGGCATAGGTTAGTTTGTCGACGTTGATAATGTGATAATCTGAATACTTGTTCACAAAGAGACGAACAACGTGGCTGCCAATAAAGCCAGCGCCACCGGTGACGATGATATTGCGTTTGTAATCCATAATATAATTGGTTTTCTGCAAAGATAAAGTTTTTTAAGCTATTAAGCAGGAAAAAACGATGAAATTATGAATAAAAAGCATAATCATCAAACGTGACACCATATTATAAGAAAATGAGAGGGTGCCTATGATGACACTCTCTCATTTGAAATTGCACTCCCAGCTGCTTGCCAAGAGAAATGTTGAGATTTCCCTTCTTATCCCTACTAACCTTCAATAGGGAAGGGTGGAAGGAAGAAAAATTACAGAATAGTCTTTACGGCCTCTAACATTCCCTTTTCCTGAATGAGGTCGAGATATTGCTTCACGAGAGCGGTCATGCCGGGAACGGTCTTGTTGAGGTCTTCTTTCCAAACATACTCGAAAGCAAGCACGCCTTCGGCCACCTTCTGTGTATCGCCTGTAGCCCAAAGTTCGTTGAGCTTGTCAATGATTTTTTGGTCATCATTCGGCATGACAGGTGCTCCGTCAGCACGTTTTCCACCCTTGTAATAAGTAATGATAGCAGCGAGTCCAAATACCAAGCCCTTAGGCAGTTCACCTTTTCGTTGCAAGTAAATCTTCACACCGGGAAGGTCGCGCGTCTCGTATTTGGGAAAGCTATTGAGCATAATGCTTGTCACCTGATGGTCTACAAATGGATTCTCAAAACGCTCCAGTACGTCAGAGGCGAATTGCTGAAGTTCGTCCATAGGCAGGTCGAGGGTCTGCATGAGCTCTTCGAACTGCACCTTATGGATGTACTTGCCAAGTACAGGGTGTTCGCAGGCATCGCGGACAATGTCTACACCGCTCAAATATGTAACGGGCGAAAGCACTGTATGAGGGCCGTTCAGCAATGTAACCTTACGTTCGTGATATGGTTTTTCGTTATCGGTAATAAGTACATGAAGTCCGGCCTTGTGAGCGGGGAACTCTGCTTTCAGTTCGTCAACGGTCATGTTTTCTGCCTTTTCGATAACCCAAAGGTGGAAATTTTCAGCTTTCACCACAAGATTATCCTTGTAGCAAATCTTCTGTTGAATTTCATTAATGGTGTCGCGTGGGAAGCCCGGTACAATGCGGTCTACCAATGTGGCGCAAACATAGCAATACTTTGTAACCCATTCTTTGAAGCCCTCGTAGTCGGCTCCCATGTCGTTTTTCCACAACTCGATATACTTATAGATACATTCCTTCAGGTGATGTCCGTTCAGGAAAATAAGTTCGCAAGGCATGATAATCATTCCCTTGCTGGGGCATCCATCAAAATATTTGTAGCGATGGA
Source organism: uncultured Bacteroidales bacterium (assembly GCA_937995875.1). GTDB lineage: Bacteria > Bacteroidota > Bacteroidia > Bacteroidales > Bacteroidaceae > Prevotella. Next base: position 53,926 of record CALKIW010000008.1, read on the forward strand.
ACAGCAACTGAACCAATTTGCCGGGATAACTCGACGCGGGAGCATCGGTAAACTTACAGCTTTCGTCGAAAGCGATACCGGCCTCAGTTGTGTTGGAAATGATGAAACGCATCTCAGGTTGCTCGGCCAGAGCCATAAAAGCCTGATTCTGAGTGTATGGATTCAGGGCGCGACTGATGACGTCAATACGGGTTAAAGTGTTCACGGGTTGTCCTTTTTCTTTCCCCTGAAGATTGACATGATAGAGACCGTCCTGCCCATTAAGCCAATCTACCATTCCGCGTTCGATAGGTTGAACAACCACGACGGAGGAATTGAAATCCGTCTTTTGATTCATGTTGTAGATAATCCAGTCTACAAATGCACGGAGGAAGTTTCCCTCGCCAAATTGAATGATTCTTTCAGGCATATTGCTCTTGGGAGCTGTACGCTTGTTGAGTGCTTTAAGTTTATTCATGATTTGCTTTATAATTAAATATTTAAGAGATTCTGTTTGATTTATCTACAAAGGTACAAAAATACATGAAAGAGTAGAGTATATGTTCATGTTAAATATACGTAAACCTTTGCGTAAACAGTTTATTATTTGCCATATTCATTATTAATCTTAAAAAAATCATGTACCTTTGCAGAAGATAGATTGTTGTTGATGGCAAGAACATGAGATGATGCTTATGACAACATTTTCTTCAAGATAATATAAAACTCCTCAAAATATGAAACAGACCAAAATAGTATGTTCCATCAGTGATCAGAGATGTGACGTCGATTTTCTCCGCAAATTGTTTTTTGCCGGAATGAACGTGGTTAGGATGAATACAGCCCATGCCACCCCGGAGGGCATTCGACATATTATCAATAATACGAGAGCTGTTTCGTCTCACATTGGTATTCTTATTGACACTAAGGGGCCGGAGATACGCACAACGGCCGTAGAAACCCCAATAATATATAAAAGGGGAGACGTGGTTAAAATTTTCGGCCGTCCGCAAATGAATACCACGCACGACATTGTTAATCTCTCTTTCACGGACATTGCCAATGATATAAGAGTGGGCGACAATATTCTTTTTGATGACGGCGCACTCAACATGGAAGTGACTGACATTGTAGGTCCAACGATTTTTGCTCGTGTAACCAATGATGGCGTATTGGGGTCGCACAAAAGTGTAAACATTCCCGGAGAACACATTAATCTACCTGCACTTACAGAAAAAGATAAGGACAATATTCTTCTCGCTATTGAAGAAGATATAGATTTTATAGCCCATAGTTTTGTGCGTTCGGCAGCCGATGTAAAAGCCGTGCAGAGCATTCTCGACGAACATCATTCCGACATTAAGATTATATCGAAGATCGAAAATCAGGAGGGAGTAGACAATATCGATGAGATTATCGACGCCAGCTATGGTATTATGATTGCGCGTGGAGACCTTGGTATTGAGGTGCCTTTCGAACAAATTCCGGGAATACAACGCAGCATTATTCATAAATGTGTGCAAAAGAAAAAACCCGTTATTGTGGCCACGCAAATGCTCCATACGATGATCAACAACCCCAGACCCACTCGTGCAGAGGTAACGGACATAGCCAATGCCATTTATTCCAACACCGATGCGCTGATGCTCAGCGGTGAGACGGCTGCGGGCAAATATCCGGTAGAGGCCGTACAGACCATGTCGGCCATTGCAGAGCAGGCGGAGAAGGATCGCGCTCACTTCGGAGTACAAGACGAAGTGCCGTTGAGTCCCAACTGTTCACAGAAAGATTTTCTCGCTCATACGGCAATCAGCTCTACCCGCCAGTTGGGTGTGGCAGGTATCATTACCGACTCTGAGACCGGTGAAACGGCACGCCATTTGGCAGCTTTTCGTGGTCCGAAACCCATTCTTGCCATCTGTTACAAGGAAAAAACGCAGCGTTGGCTCAATCTTTCGTATGGAATTATACCTATTTATCAGAAGGAATACGTCAGCTCTGAATATATGTTCATGGCAGCTTTACGTATGCTTCGACAGAAGAAATATATTGGTTTAGACGACAAGATAGCCTATTTGTCCGGGTCGTTTGGCGAAAACGGCGGTACTACCTTTGTTGAAATCAATGATGTGAGAAACGTGTTCGAAAAGAGCTATCAATTCCACCTGCCCGACAGACGATAAACTAAACAGAGCCATCAACGACATAAAGGGAATTTCTCTAAGTGCTTGGGGCCATGATTTTCGTTGTTTTCAATACAGATAGACAGATAAAAAGCCTTGTACATTTATATTTAATGTACAAGGCTTTTGTAATATGGCGGTATTCGAAAAGATATATCAGTTGTTTCTTTTCTTCGACAAATCAACATAAAGTGGGAGAGTCTCTCGCCGTTTCATTGCCGGAAGTATTTTATAAGGACCTCGACTGTGATACTATTTCTTCATTCGCCAAACCCCGTTATGATACGTACCGACTATGCTGTCGCTTGCATCTAATATATAGCCATGTCGGTAGGTATCTATGACCACGTTTTGCGGGTTCAGTATGCAGTCGTTGTTATAATGCCCAATAACCACTTGATGTTTACCGAAGATGTAACCATTTGCGTATGTCTGATAGAATTTGTAGGAACAACCCATACTGATTGTTAAGGGACTAATCCAAAGGTAATGAATGTTTTAGCACTTCATATTCTTGAAATAATGATAACAAAAACAATACGCTTCTGAACTATATTCCCTTGCATCACAATGATATTTTTCGAGAAGAAGACAGTAGGTTTTATTCTATTTTCCCGTATCCCACCAACCTATCTGTGCGTTCACCATTTCCACGAAAATACACCAGCATTTGGTAAGCGTTCTGAGTTTGATAGAAATTGCCTTCTGAGGGTACCGGAACCATACGTCCATCTGTCTGTTGCAGTAGATATTGATAGTTGTAATAGCCCTGTTTCAGCCACACACTTGCCTTATATAGCTGTTGCGTCTCGTCCCATTCCATCTTGTATTTTGGAATAAACCAGTCGTTGGTCCATACTCCGTTCAAATAGACTTCACCGGGCAGTCGGGGAGAAGCAAGTCGGAAGTGTACCATTGCATATTCCGAAAGCACATTGTTATCCCAGTTATCCGAATTTCGTATGTAGAAACCGCCGTCGGCATCCTCATCGTACACATAACTTGGGCGGGGCTCGTCGGTCCATATAGTTGCATGATACATCTCGCCGTCCCACGTCATACTTTCCAGCCCCATCGTGGTGTGACTCACATCGAGCATCTCAAATTTCCGGTATTCGTTTCCTCCGTCGAATATCAAATCACGGTTATGGTCCCACATCAAACCGTTATTGCTTACATATTGTGGTTTAGAATTCACCACAGCATTATCCCACCGTCCGTTTTGCATCACTACAGTTTTCACCTGTGCGGATGGGTCGGTCACCCTGATGTTTCCATAATCTACTTGCAGTGAAAGCTGCTGATGCCGACCGTTTATATCTGCATCTGTGTTTGTGGTCAGCTCCATACTTACGCTCATGCGTGGCTCCACCACCATAAAGCATGCTGTAAATGCCACCGCATCTTCATTATACTCATCGTACACCGTTACTTTGTAATTACCTCCAAGCTTTATTTTGCATTTGTTGTTGGGTATATTAAACTGATAATGAGTATATAACTGATTTGTGTTTAAGGATTGTCTAAAGTCCTCTATGGTGTTTCCACTGGCAAATCCCTCGCAATAATCACTCTCGAAAATGCCTTCCGATACGGTCCAGTCGGCCTCGCAGTGCTCCAATTTGTAGGAATAACGATGATAATCATGCGTAAGATCATCGAACGAAATAGTCAGAGGTGTTTGTTGTCCCAGCACAATGATTGGCAAATCCATCCAATTATCACCAGCCACCACTTGCAGCGACGCAATGCGTTGGCTGACAATCTCGTGGCGCTGACCAAACAAAGATAATCCAATGCAGGTAAAAAATATAATCAATAAGAAAGGTCTTTTCATTGCATATCTATTATATGATGCAAATATAAACAAAAGGAGGTGATACGACAAATTAAAAGAACAAAGTTTAAGAAAGACTTGAAGCGTCTGACAATATGCAATATGACAATCGAATACTAACAGACTTCTTGATATCGTTTAGGTCCGTTGGTTTTAATGACAGCACATAATAAAAGCGTCTTCTCATGATTGGAGAAGACGCTTAGTATATGTAAAGATCTCATGTTAGAATGAGACGGCTTGTCTATTCAAAAGAGTTTAGCCTTTAATTGCAGCTACACCGGGGAGCGTTTTGCCCTCAATGGCCTCAAGCATGGCACCACCACCTGTGGAAACATAAGATACCTTCTCGGCCAAGCCAAACTTATTGACAGCTGCAACAGAGTCGCCACCACCTACGAGCGAGAACGCACCGTTCTTCTGGGTAGCCTCAGCAACATACTTGGCAATCTCACCGGTACCGTGAGCAAAGTTTTCCAATTCGAAAACACCTACCGGACCGTTCCAGAGAATGGTCTTTGAGTCGAGGATAATCTGCTTCCACTCTGCCAAACTTGCCTCACTGGCATCCATGCCTTCCCATTCGTCAGGAATCTGGTCAATCGGGAATACCTTACGCTCAGTATCGTTAGAGAATTCCTTACCGCAAAGCGTTGCAACAGAAAGTGAAAGGTTTACACCTTTCTTCTTAGCTTCAGCCATTACGTTCAGTGCCTCAGGCATCAACTCGTCCTCATGCAGAGACTTTCCAATCTTGCCGCCCTGAGCTTTGATGAAAGTATAACCCATACCGCCACCAATGATCAAATTATCAACCTTGTCGAGCAAGTTCTTGATAACGCCGAGTTTAGAGCTAACCTTAGAGCCACCAATAATGGCGGTGAAAGGATGCTTGGCATTCTTCAATACGTTGTCGATAGCTGTCACTTCCTTCTCCATCAGGAAACCGAGCATCTTAGCATCTGTGTCGAAATAATCGGCGATGACTGCGGTAGAAGCATGCTTACGGTGAGCGGTACCAAAGGCGTCGTTTACGTAAACATCAGCATACGAAGCCAGTTTCTTGGCAAATTCCTTCTGAGATTCCTTAAGAGCTTTCTTTGCTTCGTTATATTCGGGAGTACCCTTTTCAACGCCAACAGGCTTGCCCTCTTCTTCCGGATAGAAGCGAAGGTTTTCAAGCAACAAAGCCTCACCCATCTTCAAAGCTGCAGCTTCAGCCTCAGCGTTGCCACAGTCCTTAGCAAACTTAACATCAACACCGAGAGCCTTCGATACGTTTGGTACAATCTGGCTCAGGCTCAACTTCTCATTAACCTTACCTTTAGGTTTCCCCATGTGGCTCATCATGATTACAGCGCCGCCGTCTGCCAGCACCTTCTTCAATGTGGGAAGAGCACCGCGAATACGAGTGTCGTCTGTAACATGTCCGTTTTCGTCCAATGGCACGTTGAAATCTACGCGAACGATAGCCTTCTTACCGGCAAAGTTAAATTGTTCGATTGTCATTTTATCTTTATTTTAAAGTTAGAAATTTTTCTGTCTGCAATATTGCAAAGTTAATCATTTTACGGGACAACATGAAAAACACAATATGATATTTTGGTTTTTTCACTCGTTTGCTTTCTATTTGTCATACGGATGTGGCAAAATGAGTGATGAGAGGTGTGACGCAGGTCCTCGTTAATCTTCATATTCCGTGTGATCTTCGATGCCTGCTTCCCTGAGAGCTTCGATACGCTCACGACAAGTACCACATTTGCCACAATGCTTTTCGCCACCTTTATAGCAACTCCAAGTTTCGGTATAGTCCAACCCCATTTCCTTGCCGCGACGCGCAATGTCACCTTTCGTAATGCCTGTGTAGGGAGCCAAAATCTCTATGCCGGGGAACGTTCCGGCCTTAATGGCTTCTGACATGGCACTAACAAACTCCGGACGACAGTCAGGATAGATAGTGTGGTCGCCGGAATGATTGGCCATCATAACGTATTTCAGGTTACGGCTCTCGGCAATTCCGGCTGCAATGCTTATCATGATGCCGTTGCGAAAGGGTACAACGGTAGATTTCATGTTGTCTTCGTCATAATCGCCTTCGGGTATTGCATCGGCACCTTCGAGCAAACTCGACTTGAAATACTTGCCCATGAAGTCTAACGGAATGGTAAGATGGGGAATCCCCAACCGTTTACAATGCAACTCCGCAAATAGAATCTCTCTGGCATTATGGTTGCTACCATAATCGTAAGAAAGCCCCAAGGCAATACGATCTTTAAATTCATGAAGCATCGTGATGGAGTCCATCCCGCCACTTACGATAATAATAGAGTCACGGTAACCCTGAGTAGGGACGTCCCCAATCCCCTGCAATGAAAAAGACGTTGCCTTGTCTATCTTGTTTTTATTCATAATACATCTTGCGTTAGACCATCAACTCTCTCCTTGAGCAGAGTTTAAACTGAATCTTATCCAAACAAACATCTCAATGCTCCTTCCACTTTTTTTACGGGATGAAGCTCTATCTTATACTTCTTGGCATTGAGATTCTTCATATTGTGCGAGGGTATGATAATGTGTTTGAATCCCAGCTTTTCAGCTTCGGCAATGCGTTGTTCCACCCTGCTCACAGGGCGCACTTCGCCACTAAGTCCAACTTCGCCACACATACACCATCCCGCCTCTATAGGTGTATCAACATTACTTGAGAGAACAGCGGCTATTACGCTGAGGTCCATAGCCATATCGGTTACTCTTAGGCCTCCGGCTATGTTGAGAAAGACGTCTTTCTGCATCAGCTTGAAGCCCACTCGCTTCTCTAATACTGCCAGCAACATATTGAGTCTGCGCTGGTCGAAACCTGTGGCCGAACGTTGAGGGGTGCCATAGGCTGCCGATGAGACGAGAGCCTGCGTTTCGACGAGGAATGGGCGCACGCCCTCAATGGCCGAACTGATGGCCACACCCGAAAGTCCATCATGGTCTTCGGTGAGCAAAAGTTCCGAAGGGTTGGAAACTTGACGCAGACCGCTTTGCTGCATCTCGTAGATACCAAGCTCCGACGTACTCCCAAAGCGGTTTTTCATGCTTCGCAGTATGCGATACATATAATGTTGGTCTCCCTCAAACTGAATAACCGTATCTACAATGTGTTCCAATATTTTCGGTCCGGCCAACGTGCCCTCCTTATTAATATGTCCAATCAAAATCACCGGCACACCACTGGTCTTGGCGAAGCGGAGTAGGGCGGATGCACATTCCCGCACCTGCGTGATGCTTCCGGGAGACGAGTCTACCGTTTCGGTGGAAATAGTCTGAATGGAGTCTATAATGAGCAGTTCGGGTTTCACTTCCTGAATATGTCCGAAAATGTTCTCCAATGATGTCTCACACAACACAAATATGGAGTCGGGATTGTCGGGATTGAGACGCTCGGCGCGCATCTTGATTTGGTGTGCACTTTCCTCACCACTTACGTAGAGAATATCTCGTTCCGACATCGAAAGAATGGTTTGAAGCGTGAGCGTAGACTTTCCTATGCCGGGCTCACCACCCAGCAAAATGATACTTCCCGGCACAATACCGCCTCCCAGCACTCGATTAAGTTCGGCATCGTGGGTATCGATGCGCGGCTCATCCTTGGCAGAGATGTCGTTCAGGCGCATAGGCTTGTTCTGAGAGTCAAGATGAAGATGGGTGCTCTTGTCTCCATGGCGAAGGGTCAATGCCGCACTCTTTGCCGCACCGGTACCCGATGTGTCGGCAACCTTTATTTTTTTGAACGATGACCATTCGCCGCATGAAGGACACTTGCCCAACCATTTAGCCGAGTCGTAGCCACAGTTACTACAAACATACATCGTTTTATCTTTTGCCATTTTCTTTGGGAATTTATATTGTTTCAGGATTTGCTGTATGTTCGATTCGACAGGAATTGAAAGCCGGTGCTACATATCCGGCACTGTAGAAATTGTTCGAAACAGTCATCAATATATTCGATAAGCTAAAGAAAAATCAGTATCTCCAGATTTTGGTTTTGCCTAATTTCAAGGTGGCAGCTTCCTTCAACTCCACGAGTTCGATTTAAATTTACTCATGCAAAAGTAATCTTTTTTTCCGTAATTGCAAAATATAATTATTAACTTTGCAATAGTATGAAAAGACCTTTGTTTTACATTCTGTTGTTTGTCGTACCGTTTGCCTTTGCAGCCTGCGGACAATCGTATGAGCAGAAGCAGGCACTCTCGAAAAAACAGCGCTTGGAGGCAGCTCGGAGAGACTCCGCTGCCTTGAAAATTGCAACTACTCCGACGTTGGATTGTCTTCCACTTTTTATTGCTTTAGAAGATAGTCTTTTCCAAAGCGGAGGGGTAGACGTGCGTCTCCGTGCGCGTACATCTCAGTTGGATGGCGACACGCTGATAGAAGGTGGACACGTGGAGGGATTCGTAACCGACCTTATTCGTGCCGAACGACTCAAGAAGCGTGGCACACCACTGCGCTATGTGGCGGCCACCAACAGCTACTGGCAGTTTATTTCCAATCGTTTGGCTCGTGTAAAGGAGCTTAAACAGATGTCAGACAAAATGGTAGCCATGACACGCTATTCGGCTACCGACTATCTGGCTGATCTTGCTATAGATAGTGCCAAAACCAAATACGAGGTCTATCGAGTACAGATTAACGACGTGGACATACGTTTGAAAATGCTTTTGAACAACGAAATAGATGCTGTGTTACTTACTGAGCCACAGGCTTCTACTGCAGGAATGTTCAAAAATATTGTCTTGATGGATAGTCGCGACAAGGACATCCGCTTAGGCGTGATTGCCTTCAGTGAGAAAGCATTGGCTCAAAAGGGTCGTCAGACGCAGCTTGACGCTTTTGTCAGAGTATATAATAATGTGTGCGATTCCATCAACCGGCATGGAGCGACACACTATCGCGACATTATCAAAAAATACATGCACGTAGACGACAAGACCATCGATGCTTTGCCCAAACTGAATTATCAACGGGCTGCAGCACCGCGCGAGAAAGATGTTGCCCGTGCAAAGCGGTATTGGAACTAATCTTTCGTGCTCATTTTCTTCATTTTTTCTTAATCTTCAATATGGACAATTATCAGCAGTCATCCGACTGGACTTCCCAGCTACAAAATCTTCATCGCATACGGCAAAACATCATAGACTCAGGCTATTTGGGCGAGGCGCTGTCAAGAACTCGCACTTTTCTAAAATCATTCCAATACGACTCCTTAGTTCCCCGACTGGAAGAGATAGAAAACGACTACAAGCTCATGTGCGATTTCCTGAAAAAAGGGTATCATGATGATAAACGGCAGGACTTGTACGACAAACTGCTGGTCAGACTCTACACATTGCTGCGCGACATCGAACTTGATTTTCGCAGAGTGAACGACCCCTCCGTCGTCAGTTATGCACCTGCCAAACCCATCATGGAGTTGAACTTGGAAACAGTTAAACATAAGCTGGAGGCTTTTGTCTCGAATGTGGCTATGGCATCGCTCGACCCGGAAAAGGAGAGAGACGCAACGCTAAAAAATCTTTATGCCGACCATTATCAGTACATACAGTCGTTATTCAGCACGCTGCTTTTCTCCCACCAATGGTCACACGAGTTTGCTATGGGATTGGCCAAGTTGCTGGTTTCTCCCACAATAGATGCGAACGATGCACAACTGTTAATCAGTGCTACAATGCTGGGAGCCATTCTTTCAGGCGATGCGGAGCGTGTTCTCGCCCTGCTTCATATCTATGAATATGCCCAAAATGTATGTTGCCGGCAACGGGCTTTGGTTGGATGGGTGTTTGCACTACATGGTTTGAGCCTGTCTATGTTTCCCCAAGTGAGCGCACAAATCCAAACGCTTCTGAAAAAGGGCACTGTGAGAGAGGAACTTTTAGAGCTGCAAATCCAGGTGGTGTATTGTAGAAACGCGAAACGCGACACCGAAAAATTGCAAAAAGACATTATGCCCACTTTGATGCGCAACCAGAATTTTGAAATTACCGAGCTGGGTATCAAGGAGAAAGAGGAAAACACATTAGACAATATCCTAAATCCTGATACTGCCGACCGGAAAATGGAAGAGATGGAGAATAGCATCCGAAAAATGGTGGATATGCGTGAACAGGGCGTAGACATTTATTTCGGAGGGTTTTCCCAGATGAAGCGTTTTTCATTCTTCTACACGCTGTGCAACTGGTTTATGCCGTTCACATTGGACCATCCGCAATTACAACACCTGACACCGGAATTTCTTCGCTCCAATATGATTAAAAATATTTTGGGTAGCGGTTTGTTTTGCGAATCCGATAAATATAGTTTTGTTCTGGGTACCTCCAGTGTGTTTCGCAACCTCCCGGCCAGCCTCAAGGAGATGCTCAACTCCGGCAACGTGGCCATGATGGGTATGGGCGAACAAAATATTGATACTCAAGATCCGAGTTACATCCGTCGGATGTATCTACAAGACCTTTATCGTTTCTTCTCGCTTTGCGATGCGCACAGGATTTTTGAAAATCCCTTTGAGAGTTGGCAATTCCTGTTTATGGCCAACAATGTGTTCCAAAATCAGATGAGTGAGGAGGCCCGTCACATCCAGAAGTTTTTATTGAAGAAAAAGATGTATTCCTCTCTGTCATATATATTTTACGCATACAAAGACCCCGAAAATATCGAAGATATGCGTATGGAGGCCAGCCTCAAGATGCGAAGTCGTAAATATATGGAGGCCCAAGCTATCTATGCCCGGTTGTGTGAGCAACTCCCCGATGACGAGAATGCTATGATGGGCTATGCTCAGGCATGCTTTTATGTAGAGGATTACGAAGAGGCCGCTCAGCTTTATGAACAGTTTCATCAGCGTTATCCTGAGCATCGCAATTTGGCACTCAACCTTGCCATATCACAAATCAACTCCGACAATGCTGATGCAGGCATGAAGCTGCTCTATCGGTTGGATTATGAGAATCGGGGAGAGATAAATGTGAAACGCGCCTTGGCATGGGGGCACCTCTGGCTGAAACGATTGGAACAGGCAGATGCCCTTTATCAGGAAATTCTGACCCACAAGACTTGTAACGCCTCTGACTATCTTAATGCAGGATATTGCAACTGGTTTGCGGGTAGAGTAGATCTGGCTATTACCCTTATCAAACAGTCTGTTGCCGCTTCCGAAAATGTGATGAAGAGTACCGAAGACGTCATGCGACAATTTGAGAAAGATAAGGTGCTGATAGATAAATACGATATAGGCGAGATCGAACAGAAGATGGTGGCCGAGTTGTCGATGATATAAGGGTCGGACGCAGAGGCTGCACAAGAGTCAAAGAGACATTATGCAGCCTTCCGACATCACACTGACACAATCTCTTTGCCAAAGGGAGTCAAGGCCAATCCTGCCAAACTGAATTGCTTTTTGCCAAAAGGGATGCCCACGATCGTAAGACACAGCAATACGCCAAAAAGAATGTGTGTCAGCCATATGGCAAATCCTCCGCATATTATCCATATTACATTCATCATCAAATTCAAACAACCATAGTTTTCACTCGATGGTTTGGCTACAACTTTCTGTCCGAAAGGCCAGAGTACGTACATCCCGATGCGCAATGTGGCAATAGCAAACGGAATACCGATGATGGTGCACATCAACAGCACACTTGATACAACGTATTCAAAAGCGGTAGCAAGTCCGCCAAATAACAACCAGAGAATGTTTCCCAATAGCTTCATATTATTTTATTCTTATATTAACTTATGTATCAGACGTTAGTATGATTTATAATGTTGCAGATAGAATTGATATGCTATTTATTATATTGAAATAACACGACAAACACCTCTCTGTATTTCGAGAATTTGAAAATTCAAATTCATTGATGCAGAATACTCCAAAATAGCGAGTTTTTCATAAGTTGCTAATCGTCAGTATGTAAGCCCATGTTATGTCGTTTTTCCTATTTTATAGTTTTATTGAAACTTCATCATTAGTATTTAACGGCATGATGATTAAGCTGTTATCATCATGCGACTAAGCTTCATCCGTCCGACGGTTAAAGCCTAACCGCAAGGCGAATGGGCAGCAACGGCAGTTGGGTGCTCATATTTTGACTGAAATATTGAGATTTGGTGGGCATCAAATTGGTATTATTGCGCTGGAACGTCTAAAAATACAGGTAAGTTTATAGTGAAGTTTTATTGACAATTTAGAGTATCAAAAATCGATAATATCCTTTGGATGGCTTACCAAAACCGTTGCACCATGCTCGATAAGAAAGCTCTGACTTCTGAATCCCCAGAGTACGCTGATGCAGGGTAGGGCGCAATTTTTAGCAGTGATAATGTCTACATCGCTGTCACCTATATATACAGTGTCGTCAGCATTACAGTCCAACTGCTGCATGGCTTCGAGCAACATATCGGGTGCCGGCTTTTTGCTGATGTGTGCAGACTCACCGATGGCCACTTTAATATCATCGCCGAAATATTGTTTCACCAATGCTTTAGTGGCTGCATCAAATTTGTTGCTTACCACCGCAACGCCTTTGCCGTGCGATTTCAGCGTTTTCAATAGTTCAGGAATACCATCATAAGGGCGGGTATATACCGAATTATGTTCAAGATAATGAGTCTTGAATACGTGTAAGGCTTGCTCGAATAGAGGGTTGTTAATTCCCTGTGGAACACTGCGTTCCATTAGCTTTTTTACGCCGTTTCCCACAAAGCCTTGAATCTCCTGAACAGAATATTCCGCCATTCCGCAACTGCGTAAGGCATAGTTGCAACTTGCAGCCAAATCCTCTATGCTGTTCAGTAAAGTTCCGTCTAAATCAAAAATATAGTTGTTGTACTTCATCTTGAATGTAAAGATACAATTAAATATTCAATCTTAAGCGTTACAAGTAAGATTTTTGTAGCTTTAAACATTCGTTTTATGATTTTTCAATTCAAACTTTATGAAAATGAACAAAAATGAATTGTGACATCTCTATAGAGCTAAAACAATACTACAGTTCCTCGAATTCCAAAAGAATGCCTTTATTTTTCCTAAATACAATATTAGTGCCTTTATATAGTTATATTAGAGTCCTTGTATTCTTATATTTCATTTTATAAAAATTTATTTTGCCATTTTTCTCCAAGCAAAACAATACTTTTATATTATATTATCCTCAACTCATTTTAGTTTATAATCGGCATTATGATAAATATAATACAACAGCTTTAGTTCCCCTATAAAGATAGTGAAGATAAACAACAAGAAACCCCAATGCGTATCATAAGAGAACTTTGCATTGGGGCTATTGATTATTCATAAACTTCGTCTATTCCTACTTCGCCCATCGGATCAATATCTTTGTTGCATGGATCGAAATTATCCGGAATATCGAAAGTTGATTTAGAATTGTATGGAAGTGTTTTGTCGCGATATACCTTTTTCATGAAATATGCCCATATAGGTAATGCCATTGTGGCTCCTTGTCCCATTCGCATGGAGTCAAAGTGGATGTCTCGTTCTTCGCCCCCTACCCATGCTCCGCTCACGAGTTGAGGGGTAAATCCCATAAACCAAGCATCCGAATTTCGGTTTGTTGTACCGGTTTTTCCGCCTATCTCTCCTTCCAGATTGTATTTAAAGCGAAGCCTCCCCGCCGTTCCTCCATCGACTACAGCCATAAGCTCAACCAGCATTTTATAAGCACTTGAAGAACTGATTACCTCATTCATACGGGGTTGGAATTGTGTGATAATATTTCCTTCGTTGTCCTCTATCTTTGACACAAACATCGGAGCAATCCGGATACCGTTGTTCGGAAATGTTGTATAGGCACTCACCATCTCTGCAACAGATACCTCGCATGGGCCTAAACACAATGCCATAGATGGGTATATATCGGGATTGTCGATACCAAACTTATGAAGAATGGAGACAAACTGTCGGGGATTGAGGCGGCTCATCAGGTATGCCGAAATCCAGTTATTGGATTGAGCCAGTCCCCATTTCAGTGTTACCATCTCCCCATAGCGTCGCCGACTGCTGTTTCTTGGCGTCCAGGGTTTACCGGCAACCATATAGGTCTGCTGCACATTGGGCACTTTGTCACATGGTGAGGCACCGTTTTCCATGGCCAATGAGTATAGGAAAGGTTTGATTGTTGATCCAACCTGACGACGCCCCCCCATAACCATGTCGTATTGGAAGTGTTCGAAGTCGATACCGCCAACGTATGCCTTTACGTGTCCGGTATGGGCTTCCATACTCATAAATCCGGCTCGTAGGAACGATTTGTAATATCGGATAGAATCCATCGGAGTCATCACTGTGTCTACATCGCCATGATAGGTAAATACAGCCATGTCTGTAGGTGTGCGGAAAGCTTTGGCAATTTCTTCTTCTGAGCACCCTGACTGTTTCATCGTAAGATATCGTTCGCTCTGTTTAACAGCTCGATCCATGATTTGCTTCACCTGCTTCTGGGACAGTTCGCCGGTGAAAGGAGCATTAGGTTTCTTACGGTTTTCCTTGTTAAATTCAGGTTGTAGGTAGCGGGCCACATGTCCATATACCGATTCCTCAGCATATCGTTGCATACGTGAGTCGATTGTGGTATATATTCTGAGACCGTCTGTATAGACATTATAGGGGCTGCCATCTTTCTTGGTGTTTTTCTTGCACCAACCGCAAAGCGGGTCGGTAGCAAAGGCTATGGAGTCAATCACAAACTGCCGACGGTTCCACGAAGGATAGTCGTTCTTTTCGGGTTTGTCCATCATCATGTATTGACGCAGAAATTCACGAAAGTAAACAGCCACACCATCTTTATGGTCAGAGCGGTGGAAATGCAGTCCTATTTCTTCCCGGGCATACTGTTGATACTCTGCATCGGACAGAAAGCCTGCCTTTTTCATCTGAGCCAGCACAACGTTTCGGCGACCTTTACTGCGCTCAGGGTATCTTACAGGATTGAAGTATGAGGGATTCTTACATAAACCAACCAGCAATGCCGATTCATTAACTGTAAGCTCTTTAGGCTCTTTGTTAAAGTAAGTATTGGCCGCAGTTTTGATGCCCACAGCCCCGTGAAGGAAGTCAAAATAGTTTAAGTATAGGGCAATAATCTCTTCCTTGGTAAAATTTCGTTCAAGTTTGATGGCAATAACCCATTCTATCGGCTTCTGCAACAGACGCTCGACGGTCGATTTTACGGGTGCAGAATAAAGCTGCTTAGCAAGCTGTTGCGTGATGGTGCTGCCTCCACCGGCACTCTCCTGTCCCATGATGCCACGCTTGACGACTGCACGTGCCAGAGCGATAAAGTCTATTCCGGAATGTTCATAAAACCGTTCATCCTCCGTTGAAACAAGAGCATGGACCAAATGCGGAGACAGTTTGGAATAGGAAATGGGAATTCGGTTGGCCTTGTTGACATTATATGTTCCAATAACCTTGCTGTCAGCCGAATAAATAAGCGATGCCGATTTGTTAATGGGATTTTGCAAATGTTCTATATCCGGGGAGTAACCAATGGTTCCATTCCAAATGAGGTAAAAGAGTATGGAAGCTATTACCACCGTCAAGAACAATAATGTCCACAAAGATATGATGAAAAATTTTCTCATTATATAATTCAATGTAATTTGTGCAAAAATACGATTTTTCTTTTGAAATGGCACGAATAAATTGAAAATAATCAGTAACTTCGCACTCGAATTTGCAACTCTCAATCTGTATTTAAATGGAAAAGCATGACTTTGTGACTATTGCCGACCTATCTAAGGAGGAAATCCATTATCTCCTTGAAATGGCGCAAGAGTTTGAAACACATCCCAATCGGGAATTGTTAAAAGGTAAAGTAGTCGCCACCCTATTCTTCGAGCCTTCGACCCGCACTCAACTTAGTTTTCAAACAGCAGCCAACCGTCTCGACGCACGTGTCATAGGCTTTTCCGATGCCAAGACGTCGAGTACCACAAAAGGTGAGACTTTGAAAGACACTATTCTGATGGTGAGCAACTATGCTGACATTATCGTGATGAGACATTTTATAGAAGGAGCTGCGCAATATGCCAGCGAGGTGGCGCCGGTACCTATTGTCAATGCGGGCGATGGCGCCCACATGCACCCCTCGCAGTGCTTGCTCGACCTATATTCCATTTACAAAACTCAAGGCACTTTGGAGGATTTGAACATTTATCTTGTGGGAGATCTAAGATATGGACGCACCGTACATTCCTTGATCATGGCCATGCGCCACTACAAGCCGACGTTTCACTTTATTGCTCCTGAGGAACTCGCTATGCCACAGGAGTATAAACTGTATTGCAAGCAAAATGGAATCAGGTTTTACGAGCACACAAAATTTGATGAAAACATCATTGCCGATGCTGACATCTTGTATATGACGCGTGTGCAGAAAGAACGTTTTTCAGATCTCATGGAGTATGAAAGGGTGAAAAACGTATATATATTGCGTAACTCCATGCTTAGCAGGGTTAAGCCCAATATGAAAATATTGCACCCCCTGCCCCGTGTAAACGAAATAGCATACGACGTTGATGACAATCCACACGCTTACTACATACAGCAGGCCAAAAACGGATTGTATGCCAGAGAAGCCATATATTGCCACTGTCTGGGACTATCCCTCGATGACGTTAGGAACGACAAGACCATTATCTAAGAATACCAATAAATAAACATCACAGACTATGGGAAAGAAAGAATTGCAAGTGGCGGCAATCGAAAACGGTACCGTCATCGACCATATACCGGCAAACAAGACCTACGAAGTGGCGAAACTGCTGAGGCTTCACGACTTGGACGCACAAGTTACCATCGGTTATAATCTGCCTTCAAGCAAAATAGGGAAAAAAGGCATCATCAAGATCGCAAATAATTTTTTTACCGACGAGGAGATTAGTAAGCTTTCTGTCATTGCTCCCAAAATAATTCTGAATATCATCAGAGATTATGAAGTGGTAGAAAAGAAGACGGTGGAAACGCCCGGTGAGCTTCGGGGAATCGTAAAATGTAATAATCCGAAATGTATCACCAACAACGAACCCATGCAAACTATCTTTAATGTCGTAGAGAAAAACAATGGGATTCTCAAGTGTCACTATTGCGATATGGAACAGGATATAAGCGAAGTGGAATTGATTTGACGCAAAAAAGTTAATTCCGCAAACACAATGTCCATAATTAATTTGCTTTAGGTTGCACATCAAAGATAATTTATATAATTTTGTAAACTAATAAAATTCAAACCATTCTAATATAAGTCAATACAATGGAAAGAGACCAGGAGATTTTTAATCTTATAGAACAGGAGCACCAGCGTCAGCTGAGAGGCATGGAACTCATCGCGTCTGAGAACTTTGTCAGCGAAGAGGTGATGAAAGCAATGGGGAGTTATCTCACCAACAAATATGCCGAAGGCTATCCTGGCAAGCGCTATTATGGTGGCTGTCAGGTAGTAGATCAGGTAGAAACTTTGGCTATTGAACGTATCAAAAAACTCTTTGGTGCCGAATATGCCAATGTGCAACCCCACTCAGGAGCACAAGCCAATCAGGCCGTATTGCTGGCAGTACTCAAGCCGGGAGACACCTTTATGGGGCTCGATCTTGATCAGGGCGGTCACCTCTCACACGGAAGCAGTGTAAATACATCCGGTATTCTCTACAAGCCTGTAGGTTATACGCTGGACCGCGAGACCGGTTGTGTTGACTATGATGAAATGGAGCGACTGGCTTTGGAGCACAAACCTAAGCTCATCATCGGTGGTGGATCTGCCTACAGCCGCGAATGGGACTATGCGCGTATGCGTAAGATTGCCGACGAGGTTGGCGCATTGCTGATGATAGACATGGCCCACCCTGCCGGACTTATTGCAGCCGGTTTACTCGACAACCCCTTGAAATATGCCCACATTGTTACCACCACTACCCACAAGACCCTGCGTGGCCCTCGCGGCGGCGTCATTCTTTTGGGCAAGGACTTTGAAAATCCATGGGGGTACACCACTAAGAAAGGCATCGTGAAACCCATGAGCATGCTTCTAAACTCTGCTGTGTTCCCAGGCAACCAAGGTGGTCCGCTGGAACACGTGATTGCAGCCAAGGCCGTTGGTTTTGGCGAGAATCTCCTTCCGTCATGGAAAGACTATGCCATGCAGGTGAAGAAGAATGCCTCCGTGTTGGCTCAGGCACTCACAGAACACGGTTTCAGTATTGTGAGCGGAGGCACAGACAACCATTCTATGTTGCTCGACCTTCGCCAAAAATATCCTGACCTGACGGGTAAAGTTGCAGAAAATGCTTTGGTGGCAGCCGACATCACGGTAAACAAAAACAAAGTTCCCTACGACGAACGCAGCGCATTCCAAACCTCTGGAATCCGTCTGGGTACGGCTGCAATGACTACACGCGGTGCCAAAGAAGACATGATGCATCTCATAGCCGACCTCATTAACGAAGTTTTGGCTGATCCTGAAAACGATCATGTTATTAAGACCGTACGCGAAAAAGTAAATGAAACGATGAAGAAATATCCTCTGTTTGCCTATTAAACATTGGATTTCATAGATACTCACACCTTGTAAAGACGATAGGGACGTTAAATCAGAAATGTTTTCTGACTGCGTCCCTATCTTGATAAAGTATATTTTGAGACAGCGACTTGTATTTTTGTTTATAACCTTGCTGTTGCACACAATGGCATATTCGCAAACACCGGTAGCCAATCGCATTAAAGCGGTAGCAGAGCGTTTGCACAAAGATGCCGTGATTGTTGCCAAATACACCGATAACCACCGACACTGTCTATACTATATAGAGGGTGATCGGTTGTTTTGTTATGATGTGATGACAAATCGCAGAGAGGAAGTCCATTTCACCAACTCAAGTTATGACAGTATTCTGTCTGCTTGGTTGAGTCCCGACGGTAATTTCTTTTTTATAGCTGTTGACAAGGGAACGCTCGTGAATTTCTATATGGATTGCGGACAGGAACTCTGGCGTTTTGACTCCCGTACAAAACGAACATACAAAGTCGGAGTAGGATTCAAGATAGAACGCCGCAAGGGCTGCATTGTCATCAAGCGCGGCAACAGATGCCTTAATCCGTCGGCCCCGCCTTCCCGGCGACAATGGATGGCACAAGACCACTTTTACGACTTATACGGTAAAGTGATTTGGGCGAAGGATGAATATAAAGTGAAAGAGTAAGCTGTGCGCTATCTTACGCTGATATGGAAACAGCCCTGATGCACTTCGTATTTGATATAGCATTTGCCCGCCTCACGCATGTCACGCAACACTTCGGCAAGAATATATTTCAGCGTGTCGTTGCGCACTTCCCTTCTGGACTCTCCCGGAGCTTCCACCGTTTTATACCGATTATAACAAATGTCAAAAGTGGTGCCATAGAGGTGGCAACTGTTTTCGGTAGCATTGCCGTTGTGACCGCGTAGCTTCGCCACATCATCCTTTGTACGCAGCACACTTGTAACAATCAGCTTATGCAGGGGCACTCCCTTCAACTGAAGACTGTCGAAAAAATTATTCCCAATTTCGTGCAACAGATTGGAGGCACGGGGTACCAGATATGGGACACTACTCTTAAGTGGATCCACATGGAAATAAGGATTGCTCGCAACGTAGACAAGTTCAGACTTCTTTCTTTCCGCTTCTTCCCGATTTGCCACTGGACTTACGCCCCATTTTTTAGCAGATGCATACTGCACCTCCTGCAAGTCAGGAAAGGTTTTTGAATAGCCCGGAACGCTTAGTATCTTGTTTTTGACTACCGATCCGTCCGCGTTAAAAAACCTCGAAGCAGAGGGCATACTTTTTTCGTGTTTGTTTGTGGAAACTGACTTGTCCTTATCCCTACCCTTTGTCTTTACTTTTGCTGATTTCTTTCTTGTATGTTTAACTTCCGTTTCTGCATTGTTACTTGTCAAAGATGCTTCAACAGTTCTGTCAGCCGCTACAGAGGGAAAAATACAGCGCACCAAAGCCAAAACAAATGTTACGGCCAAAAAACCTTTGAGAAATTGAGCTTTCGTTATTTTCATTTCAGATGCAAAAATAGCATAAAACAAAAGAAACACAAAACAAAACGTAGGAAATTACTCAACAGTATCAACTTCAAAATGCAGCTACGTTTGCAATATTCAGAAAAATGGTACAAAGCGTGCACATTTCTCACTTACCCTACATGAGTTTCGAGATGCTATGCTTTGCAGCTCCAACTCCATCCTTATTACATTATTTGTTAAATTTAATTATCTTTTTTCAGTGATTATTTTCTCAACATTCAGCGCAAAAAGGACTATGTTTTGATCCTCAAAATCAATTCGCAAAAGCCGAAAAATGGATCGCTTGCATGATTAAAATTCGGTCATGTTTCGTTTAGGGCTCAACCATACTGTGGAAAGACTTTAAACACAATGCGATAACAGCCTATTCGCATGATGATTAAGGCTTTGTCATCATGCCATTCAATATGTAATCGCGGACCATCAAATCGAGCCCACAAGAGAGGCTGTATAAAACATGCTGATAATCAAAATGTTATAAAAATGCGTAAATTTCGCGTATTTCGAACAAAGTCAAAGTTGTTTTTGAATAATCAAAAATCTGAATGCCATTTGTAAAGGAATTTAGTAAATCTTAGACCATCAAAATTTTGATGGCAACAAAAAAGAGAGGATGGTAAACATGACCGACAAAGCTATATGATGACCAACATGCAGAAAATAACTGCAAGCATCAGATAGATGCGGAACAGCGTCAATCCATCTTTTGCATCAAAATGCCATTGCCCGCATCTATCTGATGCGTCTCCTCTACAAGCCGATATATGAAAACATTGTTGTCGCCAAAATCACAATAAAGGTGATGATTTTGGTATCTGTATTTCCCATACGAGGTTTCTCCTCCACTGGTTTCGGCAATCTGTTTGCCATGAATTTTCAGTGAAATACCTCCATAGTCAGTTTCTACATGCCAGTTGCCTTGTATCCAGGAAGGAGCCTTTTCTGTTGCTGCCTCTTCATCGTATGATGGCGTTGGGATGGGCGTGGCATCAGTTTCAATATTGCTGTCGGCAGATTGGCCTATATTTATATTTTCGGTCGAATAGCTTTTTGACGACTCACATTGTCGGATAAGCAACACATAGCTCAGGATGACAACTGCAAGAAACAGCAATGTGCCCTTCAAGCATCCGAACTTCTTAATTTGCGAAGTGCTTGAACTTTTGACAGATGAAATATTGGAGGTGTCCTGCGATGTTTGGAAGGGAGAGGAATTTTGTGCTCGGAAGGAGTTGCTTGAGGTTGTTTGGGGTTGTCTATTCCCCATTGCAGATTGACGTGAGGATAAGGCAGCAGCAGAATAAGAGCCATCTCCTTTCTGTCCATATAGGTCATTCGAGTTTACGTTTCCATGTGTATCTCCATTGGAATGATGACTCTGCAAATGATCTTTAGTGGAGTCTTCTTCAACAGCATAGGTGAAAGGAATTCCGCAGCGTGGACAATTACATTGCAATTCCTTCATTCCCGGAGAAGCCGGTACATCAAAGCGAAATCTACATTTTGGGCATTTTACATTCATATTTCTGCTTATCCTTCTTCTGAACTTTTATCGATTCTGTTTTTGTTGATGTGTATTCGTATCGTGTAAGTAACTTTTACAGAAAAGCCACTTTGGCTTTGCGCACAACCCGCCAAACATTGCCGTCTTTTTGGGCTATCCCCTCCTCTATGGTTTTTATTTGTCTGGGAAGTCGATGTGTGTTTCCCTCTATCCTGCATACGGGTTTGACAAATTGACTAACACTAATCATTGCCGTAGCAATGGCATCAGGAGTGTCGAGCATTATGAATTGACCGTTAATACCATCTTCGGTTTGTAATTGGTAAATGCTTTTTCCAACCTGTTCCGATGGGCTTCCTTCCATAAAGACACCATCAGAAGAGGGGGCGGGCAAATACCATGTTTTCTTATCGGATGACAGTTTAGTCTCGTGGCCTACGGGTATCTGTATCGTTTCCCCTACTTCCACAGTGCTGTCTTTGGCGATGGGTGTCCGTTTGGAATGTGCACCCGTATCATCATTGTCATTGATATTTTGCCGAACATCCTTAAGCTGTTGTTCCAATGTCGCAATTTGGCGAGCCTGCTGCTTGGAAGCCGTTTCCAACTTATCGATTCTCTCTATAATTGGCGTCAGCAGTTCGTCCAACTGTTCCGAGCTGATACTTCTCTTATTATTATTACCAAACATTTTGTCAAATTTTATAGATTTTCTATAAGATTCTCACGGATGCTTCCAATAATGGGATAGAAGAAAACGGCATCTTCTATAGCATCGTTGGCATTGCGATCAGGCTCATTTTTATTGACAAAGTTCCACCCATTGATGAGATGATGCTCCAAATCCTTACTCACTAATTCCTTGAATCTCATCAAGGCTTGATTGTCAACGAGGAATCGATCGACAATATGGATATCATCACACAATCGACAGAAGAAATCGTTGAAATCTCTTACGGCTGCCACTATATCCGAGCGCACGTCGGTCTTATCCATGTCTGCATACGTAAGATGTTCATGAGCAATAGCCGAATAATTATATTTCAAATTTGAATCGAAGCTATCCATCAGTCTGTTCAGCTGTTCTACACTGGCATAGCCGCTGTTGTCGCGCACCTGCATCAGTGCCCCCCGGCAAGTGATTTGCTTGGGCTCTTTGCGCTCCATCACTATAGAGAAACCATTTGCATCATATTTTTCTCCATAAACCCGTTCGAATATTTCCTGCGACAGCAAGTCAAGATCGCGCTTGGTACCAACAATGTCGAGAACTTTCGAACCCGTACCGGAGAACATAACCGAACGAGGCATGTCGAGATTGCGATGCTTCATCATGTTGGCTACATAATAAATGAGTGTAGCATAGAAATAGATGAAGATGATTTTAAAGCGACCATCTTCGTTCAACCGTTGATTATAGGAGAACACATCGTTGTTTCCAACCACCTTGTTCTGGATAACCGAGAACAAGAATGCATTGATATCTTCACTCTTGCGCTTCGCTAAAATATCATCGAGGATGCCATTCAGTTCTCCGTAACGGTCATCATCGGCGTCAAACAAACGGCGGAAATAATCCACATATTTCACCAACATGGGGTTGCTGTCGCCATGTGGCACCTCTGAGAAACCATCGCCAAACAGCGCATTGGCCGCAAAACGGAATGACGTCAGGATGGTTGGTTGTTGAGCATTGGACTCGAAAACCACAACATCACTGGAGCCACCGCCAATGTCTATGGAAGCCACTGTAGACGCAGCACCCCGAAACTGGCTTGAGCCACGATAGAAATAATAGGGCGCTACAGACTCCGGCATTTGAATTAAATTGCGTTCGTTGGCATCTACTCCAAATACATCCTTGAATGTTTTGGACCACATTTCACCCAGTTTTCTGATATTACCCACCTTCATAGATAAGGGGTAAAACCATATAAGACGTGTCTTCCGGACATCTCCATTTTCCAATAATACCTTCGTGCGCATCAAAAGCGCTAACTCCGTGAGATAGGCTCGTACACGTTTGGAAGTTGAAATCTCTGTGGACCACTTGAGATTGGGCACAATTCTGTTGCCGTAGCCCACAGATTCCTTTTCGTAAATAAATGGAATATTCGCATCTCCGAGTGCCACTATCTCATCTACATTCTCAGCATCCAAACGTTCTGATTCAGAAATTACAGTACGTTGAGGGAATCCATAGTCTTGCCCAATATTAGAAGGCAAGAATTCCTGCTTCATGATAACATCATACAGAATATGATCGCCATTATATAAGGTGGCAACCAAACGTTCTTTTGCATCCGAACTGATAGCCAACGGCTCTGGCATTCTACCTTCGCGCATGCTTTCGATATGGGTGTTGGTTGTCCCGAAGTCTACCGCAAAAGTAAAGGCCTCGTGTCCTTCAATCTGGGCATTCCAGCGTGGGCACACCACTCCCTCAGAGAGAAGGCTGTCCCGTTCATCGAAAAGCTGGACATCAATGTAGTCGAAAGCACCGGGCAATCGATAATAATCTGCCCCTACTCTCTTTTCGCTTTTCAAACTCCGGGAACGTTTTACTGCCGGCAGTTTGTTGTTCTCATTGACCGACGCGGACTTATGGAATTCTAAATTCAAGCGACAATTTTCCAACATTCCCAATGCGCGGTCTACAATCTGCACGTTATATTGCTTCAGATTTTCGGCTTTAACAAATGGAAAAATACTAAGCGCAAAGGGAACGGTAAGGAAATATCCTCTATCGTTTTCCTTGTCATAACGCATATCTACGCCCACAGCCTGCACGTAGGTACGCTCCAATGTCACGAAACCATCTTGCTTTTGCACCGGAATTCGAAGCACGGCCTTCACGGTTTCCTGTTGTCCGGTCTGGGTGTGAATAAGCTCAAAGCGAGGGCGGCCTGAAATAGTTCCTTGTAAATCCTTAACTGTGAAATACTTGAAATACGTTTTACTCAGGGGTAACAGGAAGTCTGCGTTATCTGTCTCTCGACTGCCAACAGACAAGTTTCCATCGAAGAAACAATCTTTGTCCATCGTATAGTCGAGCTTGATCAATGACGGTTGGAAGAAGTCGTCATCCGTAAGCCAAGGGTATTGGTGCGAAGTGGCCGGCAATATACGCTTTTCAGGCGCCATCGCGTAATCCTCCGGCCGTATCACCGTAAGGTCATCCCAGTCGCTGGTGATATAGCGGAAAGGAGACGTTTGAGGTGCATTCAAATGGTTTTGAAGCACCAACGGCAGCGGCTCTCCATCAGGAATAATGGATGGCTCTATGCGAAAGTCACTATCTTGGATGGCTGCTTGAATGTCGGCCTGTCGCACACAGTAAAAGGGTACGCCCAAGGCTTGTATGCCTTCATCAGACGGTGAGTAGCAAACTCGGAGGTATTGAAGCGCGCGATCTTGGTTTTCGTAGTCCATTGCGACAGGATTACCAATATCTGTAAGAATTTCCTGACGTAATTGAGGAGCAAGCAAATCGAAACAAGTAATGAGATAAGCATTAACCTCGCTGCATAACTTCTTCAAATCCGGATATGCCGTGAATAGGCCATAGATATATTTTATGAACTTGGGCGTGCGCATATATAGCGGTCGATTCACGTCAAACAGATTCACATTCTGCTCTACCGGAATACTGAATTGATGTGGCCGGGCATTCGGGGTAGCCATGAAAAGGGAAACAGGCGATGTGCTTCCAATGACCTGATTGCCATAAACAAGGAAATATATACGGTCCATCCAATCGAAATTGAACGCCTCTTTATCCTGACTGAGAAACATCTCGATGGTATCTCCCAACAGCTTGTGTTGAGGGTCGGTCTCCAACAGTTGAAGCGCAGACGCCTTGTTCCACTCTACAACACGAAGATAAGTGCGCAATTCCGGCAAATTAAAAAACAACTGCGCCACATCAAGCGCATTGCCAACCAGTCGTTCGTCCATGAGCTCGCCATTGAGATTGGGGTCCATGGAAAGCCTGCGGAATGCGTTTTTAACCAAATCCATCTGCGCGAAAGGAGATGGAATAGCCGTTCTGGGTACTGCGGAGAGACCACCATTGGGGTCGCTGATCATATTGATTTCGTCTGCACTGTATTGATTTGTCAGTGGAATCCAACCTTCCCCAGTGGTTTTATTGTTATAGGATAATATCTTCGACATTGAGATTTTGTTACGTTAATGAGATTATGTTACATTCATACAAATTAAACCAAGCCGTTAAATTTCTCATCAACAAGCTTGTCAAAAGTTTCATCAAGCAGTGTCATCAGTCGCAAAGCAACCTTATCGGACCCAAAACGACCATCTTTTACAGCCGTCTGCGAAGCTTTATTCAGCGCGCTCAACAATCCCTTGTAACTAATCGACCCACTAAAAAAGCCCTTCTTCGGCACAACATCATTAATAGCATCGGCCAGCTGGGTGGTGGTAAGATTGAAAGGAATAAAAGCCCTTTGGTTGCGGGCCAACTCCTTGAGCCATATACGGTAACCAACGAAGAAATCGTTTGTCAGGGTCGTGAAGAAGCTTGTGGCCAAAAAACTGCGCTGAATCTCCGGCTTATCTTGGGTGAATCCTCTGCCGATATCTTCATGAAACTGATGCGTGAGGTATTGATAGGTCAAATAGAACTTAGCCAAATGCTTATTGACCAACAATCGTGTTTGTATGCCAAAGTCTTTGAGACTCAACGTCATCTTGTCGTTGGCTAAACCATATTCTTTATAAATGGGATTACGAGCATTCCCATTCTGCGTGACCAATTGACTGTCAGGAATACTCAAAAAGTCGATGATGGAAAGTGCGCCGACATATTCTACCACGTGGGCATCATTGCGTTGTCCGTTTCCTCCCGGATCATTATAATATGGATTCGATGGAACTTCATCTCCCAAATAGTAGCAAGCATTGATCTTAGACAGTCCCAACTCAGTCCCACTCTGAGTCAAACCAGTGAGGTTGTCATGATAATAGAACAAAGCCGACTTGGTTTTGGAGATGAAATCAGCACGACTGATAGGACTTTTCTCGTCTTGTTGCACATTAAAATAAGGCAACACCGTGAGGGCTCCTATTCTTGCGTCGCGCAGATCAGCACGATTGTTAATCGCCGCATTGTTACCGGCATTGCGAATATTCTTCACAATAATGGGATAACCTGCCGCTCCTGTGCCTCCAAATATGCTTGAAACCACGAAGATTCGGTCATCTTTTCTAAATACATTAGAGAATTGTTTGAACTCCTCCGAATTCTTAAACTCGTTTAACGCAACCGAGCCGATGTTGGGAGAACCTACAAATCCAATATCCATCTTGGTTTGCAGCTGGTTATCGGAAAACAACATGGAGCACAAAGCCTGATTGGCAGTGTCGAGTGTGCTGTAGGAAATGAAGTCCTGAAACTTCTTGGACTCCACTGCACCGAGATTGAACAAGAAAGTGTCACTTAGATTAGAGCCACCCGGTAGGATGTCATTCAAAGTGGAAATCTTTACAGAGAAGAAGCCTTTGGTTATATCCACAGACTCACCATACATTGTGCGTCGTATGGAACGATACCAACGCAACAAGTTTTCCGTGCGTTTCAGGTCTTCGTTGGCCTTGTGAGGGTCTACGATAATAGGAATCACCTCCAGTGGTATGGGCTGTCCGGCCTCATCCATAGGATGTATTCCCGACGCAAACTGCATAATCAGGGGTCGCATGACGCGTGACCCCGTTCCACCTACTAAGAATAAAAACAATCTCATTCTTCTATATTTTAGTAATGGAAACATGAAAGTTGAAATGCAGCAGAGAGCCTATAGGTTTCTCATTAACATTCAGCAAAACATTTTCCATATTTTATTTACAATTTCATACTACTATTCAGGTATTGGCGTGTGTCTGCAATTAGAACTCCACCACCTGACCGCGAAAGACGCAATGATATAAAGTATAGCTGTCACTACAAAATCCACAACACAAAATCCGAACACTTTGCCCGAATAATCTATGGATAACACGCCATCCAGATAAGCGTAGTTTATCAACGAGGCCATCACAGCCGCAACCAGCAAAGTGATCAACCAGTGAAACCATCGACTGAAGCTCACACTGTTGATGATGTAATAGAACAGCGCGGCTGCTCCCCAGGCCACAGCTGCGGAAATGAGCGCAACTACGAAATAGTAGTTTTCATTGTACATTTCATTTGCAAACTCGCTCTGTCCATCCGCGATTTCAAAAACTGAAGCAGGGAAAATAATGAATAGGAGCGTTAGCACTATTCCTCCTATGAGCAATATCGAATTTTTCATTTATCAAGTTTTAGTTCAAGTTCAAAATAAGTTGGTTCTTTATCAGCATTGCGTTTGTAGCTGTCATAGATGCCTCCCAATATATGTCGGAGCGCAAAAGTTGAATGGTTGTCGGGAACTAAATCGTCATCTGTAGACCCAGCTGCAATCCATTTCGGCATACGGTTGAGCAGCTTAATCTCCACCTCCTGCTCATGGTTGATGCGATTTGCTGACAGCACAAATAAATGGGTGGCTGTTCCCAAATATTTCTTCTGTGCCGGAGTCACATCCCCTTTTTCGATTTTTCTAATTTCTTTAATGCTAATGTCATCGTCAGACTCAACCGTGTAATTTGTCTTGTCGGTCAAATAACGTTGGTCAATGAACATGTGAGAAAGGTCTACCGCCAAAGTCAGCTGTATATCACCGGAATTCTTATCGGGCTCTACGCTCTCAAGACTTTTGATTACATATCCTTGTCCGTGTTCCGGACGGAAGCGCCCCCGAATATCTTTGTTGCTCAACAAAAATGAACAATACGGACTGTAAACATCGTCAGCCGTAAACAGACACATATTGTCATATCCCCTCAACTGATGTATTTCAGCAAATGTCCGTAGCGAGGCATCATTGCTCAATCGCTCAATGTTCTCGTTAGATGCTACAATGATAATATAATATGGACGGTGCCCGGAAAACCGTTGTACGCTATTGTTGTAAGCATAATAAGGACCATTATACGTTCCTGTCATACGCACCACAAGCATAGACTTCTTCTTCACTTCCGACTTGAACACCGAATTTATCATTTGCCGTGCCTCGTTGAAGACTTTTTGTGGATTGACACCGGCCATGTCCTTTACCGAATATATCAAATCGGTTACAAGAATGCTGACCTGATTACTACCGGTTTTGTTTAAGATCTCATCGAAAATCTGCCGAAAATCAGTATATCCTTTTTCTCCGATATGGTCAATTTCAGCATCGCCGGGCAAGCTGTTTTGCAAAGCCATAATCGCTGCACGGAATGAGCCATCTCCATCGGGGCTGTCGTACGGAGCCATACTCCCACTCTGTTCCAAATAAATATGAAATGCAAGGTCTTGCCCTCCAATGCCAACAAACTTCACTTCTTTAGAAGGCCGACGATGTTCAAAAAAATCGGAAATATACTCCTGCACCTCTTCGACATCAATTTTCCCGTTTTCTATAAAATCTTTAAAGTTTGCCTTGTTGCGGTCGAGGTAATCAGCAATTTGCTTCCAGTCCTTAGCATCAATCATTTGGTCTTTGTCCGCCAACTCAAGCAAAAGCTTGTTAAATTCCTTCTTTGCTCCGTTTCCACATCCTGTAGACACAAGCACAAATGCAAACAATGCAGTATATAAAATCTTTTTCATTGTCATTTAGACGTAAACTACCAATACAGTGTTGCAAAAATACAAAAAATTACTGATATAAAACATGATAATTTACGGAAATAAAAAGGAAAGGGGTATGCCTATTCAGACTTATATCAGAAGTTTAGGTGTAAAAATTAATAATAATGCCGGTGTTTCCATACTATTACAGATGTTTTTAGCTAATTTTGCATTTGATATAGCTAATTAATCATAGTATAATGACAGAAAAGTTTGATTTCTTAGTAATTGGCGGCGGTGTAGCTGGAATGTGTTATGCCCTCATGGTAGCCGACAGTGGCAAAGGAAAGGTTGCCCTGATATGCAAAACGACACTTGACGAAGCCAACACAGCTAAGGCACAGGGAGGAATAGCCTCGGTAACCAATCTCAAGGTAGACAATTTCGAAAAACACATAGAGGATACCATCATTGCCGGAGACTACATCTCTGATCGAAAGGCTGTAGAACACGTGGTGCACAACGCGCCCGAAGCAATCAACGATCTTATCAAATGGGGCGTATGCTTTGACAAGAAAGAAGATGGGACCTTTGATTTGCACCGTGAGGGCGGCCACAGCGAGTTTAGAATTCTGCACCATGCCGATGACACAGGATTTGAAATTCAACGCGGATTAATGGCAGCTGTACGCCAACATCCCAACATCACCGTTTTGGAAAATCATTATGCCGTAGAAATCATCACACAGCACCATTTAGGTATTGAAGTGACGCGCAAGACACCCGACATAGAATGTTACGGGGCATATATCCTAAACCCCGATACCCGTAAAATCGATACGTTCCTCAGCAAGGTCACATTGATAGCCACAGGAGGAATTGGCTCGGTATATGCCACAACCTCTAATCCCAATATTGCAACCGGAGACGGCATCGCAATGGTCTATCGCGCTAAGGGAACAGTGAAAGATATGGAGTTTGTGCAATTCCACCCCACCGTATTATATAACCCCTCCGAAAGCCATCCCGCCTTCCTCATCACGGAAGCCATGCGCGGCTATGGTGGCATTTTGCGACTTCCCAACGGCGAAGAGTTTATGCAGAAATACGACAAGCGGCTATCGCTCGCCCCCCGCGATATTGTTGCAAGAGCCATAGACCACGAAATGAAGAAGCATGGCCTGACCCATGTTTGCCTTGACGTTACGCATAAAGATGCCGAAGAAACCAAGAAACATTTTCCCCACATCTATGCCAAGTGTCTAAGCATTGGTATAGATATTACCAAGCAATACATTCCCGTTTGTCCCAGCGCACACTATATGTGCGGGGGAATCGCCGTTGATCTCAATGGAGAGAGTTCCATCCACAGGCTCTATGCTGTGGGCGAATGTTCATGCACTGGACTGCATGGAGGCAACCGATTGGCCAGCAACTCGCTCATCGAAGCGGTGGTCTACGCCAAGTCGGCGGCCAAACACAGTGTGAGCGTCATCGACCTTTATGATTTCAATACGAATATTCCCAAATGGAACGATGAGGGAACGATGACCAATGAAGAAAAGGTGCTCATTGCACAAGATGAGCAGGAAGTTGGACAAATTATGTCGAACTATGTGGGAATCGTGCGCAGCAATCTGCGACTTTTACGGGCATGGAAACGGCTCGACCTCCTCTATGAAGAGACCGAAGAACTTTTCAAGCGCGTAAAGCCCACACGAGATATATGTGAACTCCGCAATATGATCAACGTGGGCTATCTGATCACGCGTCAGGCCATTGAGCGTGAGGAAAGTCGAGGGCTGCACTACACCATCGACTACCCTAAACACGCATACGACCTGAAACAAAAATACAATTTTAAAAACTCGAAAAAAGTATTGAAATGACAACAGCAGATAAAAAATGGCAGGAACTGGGCTATATTGATGAGCCTATAAGCGACAGCATCGATTTGAAAACAGAAATACGCAAGATGTGCAAGCAAAAAAATGCTGTCATCATGGCTCATTATTACACGGAAGGAGCCATACAAGATTTAGCTGATTTTGTGGGAGACAGTTTGGCTTTGGCACAGAAAGCCGCAACAACCGACGCAGACATTATCGTGATGTGTGGCGTTCATTTTATGGGAGAAACCAATAAAATTCTCTGCCCCGACAAGAAAGTGCTGGTGCCCGACCTTAACGCTTCCTGTTCTTTGGCTCAAAGTTGTCCTGCGGAAGAATTTGAGAAGTTTGTCAAAGCCCACCCCAACCATACCGTCATCAGCTATGTAAACACTACGGCAGCCGTCAAAGCACTGACCGATGTGGTAGTGACCAGTAGCAATGCCCGGCAAATCGTAGAGTCGTTCCCGGCTGACACTCCCATTATTTTTGGTCCCGACCATAATCTTGGAGGATACATCAACAGGCTCACCGGGCGCAACATGCTGCTTTGGGACGGAGCATGCCATGTGCATGAAAACTTTTCGGCAGAGAAAATATTAAAGTTGAAGGCACAGCATCCACAAGCCAAAGTCCTGGCACATCCGGAATGTGAGGAAGAAGTTGTGATGTTGGCAGACAAAGTGGGCAGCACTTCTGCTTTGCTTAAATTCAGCATAGCCGATGAGGCTCAGGAGTTTATCGTGGCAACAGAGAGCGGAATACTGCACGAAATGCAGAAGGGTGCTCCCAACAAAACCTTCATCCCCGCCCCACCCAGCGACAGCACAGAGGCTTGCAATGAATGTAATTTCATGAAGCTCATCAACATGAGGAAGCTGTATAACTGTCTGAAATACGAGTGGCCGGAGATTGAGGTAGACGAAGATGTGGCTAAAAAGGCTGTCCGTCCGATCAACAAGATGCTCGAAATATCCCATAAATTGGGACTTTAACCGTAGGCAGCGTCACTTAAACAATAAATCGAAATCATCATTTTAAACATAGAAAACATGCTATCTGTAGAAGAACTCAACGATAAATTATTAGACCTTGCCTTCAGCGAAGATATTGGCGATGGCGACCACACCACCCTTTGCTGCATCCCTGCGGACGCTATGGGTGAGAGCAAACTGCTCATCAAGCAGGAGGGAATATTCGCGGGAGTCGAAATTGCGAAAAAAGTGTTCAAACGATTCGACCCGGAACTTGAGGTGGAAGTATATATCAATGACGGTGCACATGTCAAGCCGGGAGATATAGTCTTGAGTGTAAAAGGTCGCGAACAAAGCCTTTTGCAGACAGAACGGCTCATGCTCAACATTCTTCAGCGCATGAGTGGAATTGCGACCATGACGCATAAATACCAGCAGGCGTTGATAGATGCCGGCACCAAAACGCGAGTTCTCGACACGAGAAAAACTACTCCGGGTATGCGGATGCTTGAGAAGGAAGCGGTGAAAATCGGCGGCGGCCTCAATCATCGCATCGGACTGTTCGATATGATACTGCTCAAAGACAACCACATCGATTTTTGCGGAGGGGTACACAATGCAATATCAAGAGCCAAACAATATTGCAAAACACACAACAAAGATTTGAAAATAGAGTGCGAAGTGCGCAATTTCAAGGAATTGGAAGAAGCGCTTGCTGAAGGTTGTGACCGCATCATGTTTGACAACTTCTCGCCCGAAGACACCCAAAAAGCTGTAGAAATGGTTGCCGGTCGTTGTGAGACGGAATCGAGTGGCGGCATCACGTTCGACACCATGATTCCATACGCCAAAGCCGGAGTGGATTTTATTTCCTTTGGAGCATTGACCCATAGCGTTAAGGGTCTTGACATGAGCTTCAAGGCAGCCGGCAGCGACAAATTGGTAATCAAATAAAAACCAACGGTTACGACATACTGCATAGGGATGTACATGCACGCCACCTCCCTACCCTTTCTTCACTTTATGTAAAATATAATAACCGTTTTTCTGCGATTATTTTTACAGGAAATAGCACAAAAAGGACTATGTCTCAGCCAATATTATCAGCTTTCGCTATATCAAAATATGGGCTATACTGTGTTTCGCATTCCGTCATATCGCGGCGGAGCCTTAATCGCGGTGTGATTAAGCCTTAGCGGCCATGCGGATAGGCCTTATCCGTCTGACGGTTAAGGCTCTTTCATGATGCCATTCGATATGCAACCGCATACGCTACAGTAGAGGTCACACGAGACGTATTTCTGAACGGACTGATTATCAACAAACTACGAAAACTGTGATTTTTGCGATTTTTCGGACGAGAGTCGTTTTGTTTTTGAATATGCGAAATATAGAGGGCTGTTTGTCAAGAAAAATACAGGCAATAAACAGGCCAAATAATTAATGTGCAATAAGCATTGAGAACATGATGAGCGTTTGTCAGGAAATGTTCTTGAACATTTTATAACTACTTCCAATAAAAATGCTTATTTTTGCCATACATACATCTAAATGAAGTCCGCTTATACAAATTATAAGATAATGTTACAAAGCAGAGATAAAGATTTTGTTCTTCCGGCCGAATGGGAGCCTCAAAGCGGCATACAATTAACGTGGCCGCACGCCGGCACCGATTGGAAACCCTATTTGGAACAGATTACGGAGACTTTTCTGGAATTGACAAAGGCCATAGCCCTACGGGAAAAACTTATCATCGTTACGCCCAATATCGACAGTACAAAAACGCAAATCGAGCATAAATGGGGAAAGGAAATTCTTCGCAATATCAACTTCTACGAGTGTGAAACTAACGACACTTGGACACGAGATCATGGAGCTATCACACTTGTTTCTCACCATGGAGGACAACTGGACCGGGCGCAAAACATTTTGCTTGATTTCAAGTTTAACGGATGGGGCGAAAAGTTTGATTGGCAGAAAGATAACGCCATCAATACACAGCTCTACGATGCAGGTGTCTTTAATGGAACGTTGGAAAGCCATCCGGACTTTGTGCTGGAGGGAGGGTCTATTGAAAGTGACGGTCGGGATACAATCATGACAACCACTTCTTGTCTGCTGGCTCCCCATCGCAATCAACCACTCGACCGACAGCAGATAGAGCAACGTCTGCTCAATTTTTTCCGTGCCGAGCGCATCATCTGGATTGAACACGGACATTTGGTCGGCGACGACACCGATGGACATATCGACACCTTGGTACGCATGGCACCGGCAGACACCTTGCTGTATGTGGGGTGCGACGACGAGGAGGATGAACAGTATGAGGAACTGAAGGCTATGGAAAATCAACTCATGACCTTAAAAACCGCTGAAGGAAAGCCATACCGACTGTTAAAGCTGCCTATGCCACAAGTCATCTATGACGATGGAGAACGTCTGCCTGCCACTTATGCAAACTTTCTGGTGATCAACGGTGCGGTGATAGTGCCCACCTATAATCAGACCGAAACAGATGTCGAAGCCATGAAAACAGTGGGATGTGCGTTCCCCGACCGGGAGATTGTGGGCATTGATGCTTCAACGGTGATTCGTCAGCATGGGTCGCATCATTGCCTGACCATGCAGTTTCCTCAAGGGGTGCTTGATTAGGATGCGCTTTCATGCTAAGTATCAAAATTTTATGAACTATATTAAAAGACTATAAACGCGTATAAAAATATGGAAACAAAGATAGGTATATTACAATTACACAATGGTGCTGACCCCAAGAAAAATATGTTGCGACTTGGAGAGGAAATAAGAGACTTGGCCAAGCGTGGCGCACAACTCGTGGTGTTGCAGGAATTGCACAATTCGTTGTATTTTTGTCAGACAGAGAATGTAGAGCTCTTTGATTTGGCTGAGCCCATACCGGGTCCCTCAACCGAATATTTCGGGCAGATAGCCAAAGACTGTGGTGTTGTGATCGTGACTTCGCTGTTTGAGAAACGGGCAGCCGGACTCTATCACAACACGGCCGTCGTGATTGAAAAAGACGGCTCTATTGCAGGCAAATATCGAAAAATGCACATTCCCGATGATCCTGCCTATTACGAAAAATTCTATTTCACACCGGGAGATTTAGGCTTCCATCCCATCGACACATCTGTTGGCAGATTGGGCGTGTTGGTTTGTTGGGACCAATGGTATCCGGAGGCCGCTCGGCTAATGGCTCTGCAAGGTGCCGAAATTTTAATTTATCCTACAGCCATAGGCTACGAATCCAGTGATAGTCCGGAGGAGCAGGAACGCCAGCGCGAGGCTTGGACCACCGTACAGAGAGGCCATGCCGTTGCTAACGGAATACCTGTGGTGACGGTCAATCGCGTGGGATTTGAACCTGATTCCAGCAGACAAACGAAGGGTATCGAATTTTGGGGATCCAGCTTTGTTGCCGGACCACAAGGTGAGTTGTTTTATCAGGCCTGCAATGACGATGAAGAAAGTCTCATCGTAGAGGTGGATTTGCAACACAGCGAGCAAGTACGCCGTTGGTGGCCCTTCTTAAGAGATCGGAGAATAGATGCCTACAATGATATTCTCAAACGTTTTATAGACTAAATAGAGCAATACCGTTGCAATATGACTGACTTTAAATGCTAAAGGAATGAAAATTTTAAAAATTTACCGATTTCTTGACATTATGAGACGGTAATTTCTTTATATTTGCAATATAAATTCATTTCAATAGGTTAAGGTTAGTTTTTAAAAGGTTAAAGAACCCCAATCCGTGTAGAGATATTGTGGATTGGGGTGTTTTTGTGTGGAGTCTTATTTGAAACAAACGACACCTGAATTTTTATCATCCAAATAGAACGTTTGTTTTACAGTGTCCTGATACACCGCGTATTTCACCTGAATGAAATATAGTTTTTCTGTACGAGGCGTATAGTTTGTGTTGGGCTTCGTCTGCTTGTTTTGTTCTGCGTTAGTGCGCATGACTTGGATTATTGAATCCGTAACAAAATAAGTGTCACCCAATTTTGACCATCCAATAATCTTATAATCATCAAGAATCATGTCGTTTTTCATGAAATTCCTGACGGTAGTCTTAGTTTCATACTCCTGTCCACAACCTGACAAAAGGATAATGGACAAGAGCATGACGAATGAATATATTTTTTTCAAAATCAATATGTGTTTTATTTTTCGGGTATGTTCTTCAAAATCTCAAGCAGATGATCCCAAACCATCTGTACGGTTGGAATGTGCAGACACTCATCGGGCGTATGCACAAAGCGCAGTGTGGGACCAAAGCTCACCATGTCGATATGGGGATATTTCTCAGAGAAAAGCCCACATTCCAATCCTGCATGAATGCCTTTCACTACCGGATCTTTACCAAACAGTTTTTTGTAGGCATCAACGGTGATTTTAACCAATTTGGAATTGGGATTCATCTTCCATGCCGGATAGCCATCGTTTTGCACAACCTCAGCACCGGCAAGTTGCAAGGTAGCCTTAATGCTGTTGGCCATATTGCGCAGATTGCTCATCACGTTTGAACGCTGGCTGGTTACAACTACAAGTTTGCTTTCCTCGCTCTGAACGCTGGCCACGTTGCTTGATGTTTCCACCATCCAAGCCAAAGCCTCGTCCTGACACATTGCAAAGACGCCATTGTCGAGAGCCTGCAATGCCGTAATGATATTCTTGCTCACGGATTGGGGCATAACCGTCTGCCGGTCAGTGCTCTCCAACGTCCACTCCATCTTGGTATCAGTAACGTGGTATTCGTCTTCAACTTCCTTGCTGAATACATTCCAATCAACCTTTACTTCCTCCTTTTTGTCTGCGGGGACAGCAAATACGATCTTGCCGTCACGTGGAATGGCATTGTGCATTCTGCCGGAATTCCATTGAGCCAATCGCAAGTCCATTTTTTCCTGCTGCATATAGAGGAAACGGGCAAGTATCTTGATGGCATTTGCGCGTTTCTTTTCAATGTCGTCTCCTGAGTGACCTCCTATCAGTCCTTTTAAAGACCCCTGCATGAAGAAATAGCCCTCAGGAGCTTCTTCGCGGGTAAAGTTAAATGTACCGGCGGTGTTGATACCCCCCGCACATGAAATGAAAATCTGGCCCTCGTCTTCTGAGTCAAGGTTGATAAGATAGTCGCCACTCATGAAACCGGATTTCATGCCGAAAGCTCCGGTCAGTCCTGTTTCTTCATCAACGGTGAACAGACATTCCAAGGGGCCGTGCTCAATATCGTCGGAAGCCAAGATGGCCAACTCGATAGCTACACCGATGCCGTCATCAGCACCAAGAGTAGTGCCTTTGGCACGAAGCCACTCTCCATCCACATAAGTTTGTATAGGATCTTTGTAGAAGTCGAAATCAACATCTACCAGCTTGTCACACACCATATCCATGTGACTCTGGAGCACAGTTGTAGCCAGATGTTCATAACCCTTGCTTGCGGGCTTGCATATTATTACATTTCCGGTCTCATCTTCTTTTGACCTGAGTCCATGCTCTTTGGCAAACTCCAACAAGTAGGCTCTGATTTGCTCTTCATGTTTTGAGGGACGGGGAATCTGGTTTATCTTTGCGAATTGCTCGAAAACGAGAGCAGGCTTTAATTCTGTCATAATTTTATTTTTAAAGGTTTATCAAATTTTCTTTTGAGAATTGTTCTTTTTCTACTATCTTTGCATTGCTTATTGCATATACTGTTTTGCAAAGTTAATAAAAATGATAGAATCTCTGCTCTTGAGCATGTTAATAATTGCTATAGCCATAGCATTACTGTCTGTTAAAGTTATTGTGAAAAAGAATGGACAATTCGAATCACAACACATTCATGATAGTAAGGCCATGAAGGAACGTAACATACACTGTGTGCTTAGTCAGGACAAAGAAGCCCGACAAGAAAACAGGGCATACTAAATCAGTAACAAACAAATTTATAAAAAAAGAAATAATTTTTTAAATATGAAAAAGAAAAATATTTTTAGCATTTTGTCTTTAGCCACTGTGGCTGCACTATCAATGACGTCGTGCGATAAGAGCAATAATAAAATGGATGAAAAACCGGCTACTGCGGCAGCTGACAAAACAGCTCCCGGCAATAAGCTCGCATTTGTAGAGGTAGACTCCATTATGACTCAATATAATTTCTGCAAAGAATACAGCAAGATTCTTGAGCAAAAGGGAAACAACATTCAGAAAACGCTTGCGAACAAACAACAGCAGTTGCAAACAGCAGCAGCAAACTTTCAACAGAAGCTGCAGCAAAATGCCTATACTCGTGAACAGGCAGAAAGAGTGCAGGCTGGATTGCAGAAACAAAACAACGACCTTCAGGCGCTGAATCAGCGTTTGAGTAATGAGTTCCAAACTGAGACGGAAGAATTTAACAAGGCTTTGCACGATTCTTTGCAAAATTATCTTGCCATATATAATAAGGATAAGAAGTATGGTATGATTTTCGCCAAACAGGGAGATAATTTACTTTATGCAGACAAGGCATACGACATCACAAATGAAGTTGTTGCTGGATTGAATAAAATGTATAAAAGTAAAGCAAAAGCAAAATCTGACAAAGCAAAGAAATAACAAAAGTATGTAAAAAAAATCATCCTAAAATTTGGATGATATAAAAAAACATCGTACCTTTGCAACCGCTTACAAGAAAGGCTCCGTAGCTCAACTGAATAGAGCATCTGACTACGGATCAGAAGGTTGTGGGTTTGAATCCCGCCGGAGTCACTTCTTGCCTAAGTAAACAAGCCCCTATAAGGGCTCCGTAGCTCAACTGAATAGAGCATCTGACTACGGATCAGAAGGTTGTGGGTTTGAATCCCGCCGGAGTCACTACAGCAAGCTATAGATTTGTCTATAGCTTGTTTTTTTATACATAGCATTCTCTACTTTCTGTTTCGTTGTTAGCATTTTGCTTCCAAAATCACTAACAAACTGAAAGCAAGCGACTTCCAAAATTAAAATTCATGCATTTAAATGGAAAAAATAGCAAATAAATTTCATATTAACAATAAAAACTTGTATCTTTGCATTTCAAAGAAACAGATTTCACATCAACATCAATTATTAGTATATCAGAAATGACAAAAGCAGATATTATCAGTGAAATTACTGAACAAACCGGATTGCAGAAAAAGGAAGTTGCAGTTGTTATCGAAAGCTTCATGGAAACCGTAAAGAAAAATATGCTCGAGAAAAGAGAGAATGTTTATCTACGCGGTTTTGGTAGTTTTATTATCAAACGTCGCGCAGAAAAGACAGCTCGTGATATCGGTAAAAACACAACTATCACCATTCCTGCCCATGATTTTCCCAGCTTCAAACCTGCCAAGGCATTTGCTGACAAGATGAAGGGTGAATAAAATTTTTAAAATTATAACATAATAACAATTTAAACATTTACAGTTATGCCAAACGGTAAGAAGAAAAAGGGCCACAAGATGGCTACGCACAAGCGTAAAAAAAGATTGCGCAAAAATCGCCATAAGAGCAAATAAACCTTAGGGGATTGCTCGAAAAAAGGGGGAAGCCTCCATGGCGTCCCCTTTCTTTTTAATTAAAAGTCCGAGAAATGACAAGTGAAGTAATAATCGATGTAAAACCAAAAGAGATTTCCATTGCCCTCTTGGAAGACAAACGGCTGGTGGAATATCAGAACGAGCCTCGTTCTGCAAACTTCTCTGTTG
The DNA here is from genome assembly GCA_937995875.1 of uncultured Bacteroidales bacterium. Classification (GTDB taxonomy): domain Bacteria; phylum Bacteroidota; class Bacteroidia; order Bacteroidales; family Bacteroidaceae; genus Prevotella. The sequence goes on from CALKIW010000008.1 coordinate 93,794, forward strand.
GCAACATCTACATTGCAAAGGTAAAGAAGCTCATGCCGGGCTTGAATGCCTGTTTTGTTGATGTTGGATACGAGCGCGATGCTTTCTTGCATTATCTTGACTTAGGAAGTCAATTCAATTCATACGCCAAGTATCTTAAGCAGGTACAAAGCGACCGAAAAAAACTTTATCCTTTTAATAAAGCATCTCGCCTACCCGACTTGAAAAAAGACGGAAGCATACAACAGACGCTTAAAGTAGGACAAGAGATTCTGGTGCAGATCGTCAAAGAACCTATCTCGACGAAAGGTCCCAGACTTACAGGAGAACTTAGTTTTGCAGGTCGTTTCTTGGTACTTATTCCCTTTGGGGATAAAGTAAATGTATCTTCTAAGATCAGGAAAGGCGAAGAAAGAGCACGACTAAAACAACTCATCCGCAGCATAAAACCCAAAGGCTGTAGTGTGATTGTACGCACGGTGGCCGAAGGAAAACGAGTAGCGGAGCTGGATACGGAGTTAAAACATCTGACTAAGCGATGGACAGATGCTATTGTAAAGGTACAAAAAACTCAGGATAGACCACAACTTGTCTATGAAGAAGAAGGAAGGGCGGTAGCTATGCTGCGAGACCTCTTCAATTCCAGCTACGAAAACATTTTTGTAAACGACGGAGACATCTTCAAAGAAGTTAAGAATTATATTTCGCTTATTGCCCCTAAAAAAGCAAATGTAGTTAAAAAGTACAATGGAAAAGTACCCATCTTTGATAATTTCAACGTTACAAAGCAAATCAAATCCAGTTTTGGTAAGACAGTAAACTATGCTCATGGGGCATATCTTATTATTGAACATACCGAAGCTATGCACGTTGTGGATGTGAACAGCGGTAACCGTTCTAAAAACGAAAAAGGACAAGAAGGCACAGCACTTGAAACCAATCTGGGTGCTGCTGACGAATTGGCTCGTCAACTCAGGCTACGAGATATGGGAGGAATCATCGTAGTAGACTTTATAGATATGAATCTGGCCGAAGACCGTCAGATGCTTTATGAACGCATGTGTAAAGCGATGCAGAAAGATAGAGCACGACACAACATTCTGCCACTGAGTAAATTTGGGCTTATGCAAATTACCCGACAACGTGTTCGTCCGGCTATGGACGTCAATGTTGAAGAGAACTGTCCCACTTGTAACGGTACTGGAAAAATCAGGTCGAGCATTTTGTTCACTGACCAACTCGAAGGAAAGATTGACCAACTAATCAACAAGATAGGTGTAAAGAAATTCTATCTACACGTTCATCCATATGTTGCTGCCTATATAAATCAAGGCTTCATAAGCCTGAAACGCAGATGGCAGAGCAAGTATGGATTTGGAATACATGTCATCTCTTCACAGAAACTCGCCTTCCTACAATATGAATTTTATGATTCAAAAGGCGAGTTTATTGATATGAAAGAAGAGTTTGAGACAAAGTAAAAAGCATTAAAAATCCCTCGTAATTTGTATAAAAACATTACGAGGGATTTTTATATTGCTACATCATAAACTTTTAATGTTGCAAAAGCATAGTCGTTTGGCCTACGGAATAACTTTAAACCTGATTCTGAAAGTCATCTTTTCTTGATTCCAATTCGTTCCTAATATCTCAAACCGACCGATTTGAGAAGTAGAGCGCACATGTTTTCCTATACATGGACAAGCATCAAAGTCACCTATGCGTACCAGTCGTATAGTTTGCGAAGCGTCTTCAGGAAGCCGGTCCAGACTGATGCCATCGGGCAAGTTGTTTCTATCCACAAACTCATAAGTGACCGGAAGATCTGCCTCTATCAGTTCATTCATTTTTTTCTCAATGGCTTTTTCTTCCTTATGGTCTGGTTTATGGTCAAGTTTAAAAGTCATTTTGCTCTTTTTCCGTTCTATGTGTGCATTGCATGAACGTTCGCATCCATACATTCTAACCATCACCTGATTGAGCAGGTGTTCCGCTGTGTGAGCCGGTGGAAACTCCTCCTTATTATGAGGATTAAGAATATATTTATTATCTTTCATCTTGATATTGAATTTATAGATTCTACCACTATTGGGTAAAAGTTCTATATCGACCGTGTCATCTCTTTTCAGGTTAATCTCCAACTCTTCTCCCGTAAGCAAATCTACAGCAGGAAAAGCTCGTTCCGGTAAATTTAAGAATTCAAAGGCATGGTCTGGGATAACAACTCCCACATGCGATCGCTCATTGGAAAAATTAACCACAATCAGCAGGACTTCGTCTTCAAACTTGCGCAAGAATGCAAAGTGGTATCTGGGATTAAATTTCCATGTGTAAGGATTGACATACATTAAATCAAAGAAATCGCCATCCGTAATAGCTTTCTCACGATTGGCAATGCGAAGAATTTGCTGGTATTTTAATTGCAATGACTTATCATTTCGATTTAATTTTCGTCTGTCAAAATATCCGTGATATAGTTTGGGAAGGTGCCAATAATCAAAAATCGTTGTACGTCCGTCCTTGCCGGAAAATCCCTCCTCATTCATACCGGTCTCCCCAAACTCTTGTCCCGAATAAAGCATGAAAGGATTTTTCTGTAACATGACAGAAACGATAACTCCGGGTATTCCCTTCCAGGCATCTCCACAAAAATAATCACTGGCTATGCGCTGTTCATCATGGTTTTCCAAAAAATAGAGCATGTGATCTTTAATGTCGTCCACATTTTGCCAATTATAGGTAATGCTGTTGGCAGGTCTGTGATTGCAGATCACATCGCGAATACAGTCGTACATTCCAACTTTGTCGTACAGATAATCAAACCCTGATTGTAGGTATGTGCGATATTTCCCCTTATCATACACTTCACCGATAAAGTCAATGTGAGGATAGCGTGATTTCACTATGCGGATGGCATAGGTCCAAAACTGTGTGGGCACCATTTCTGCCATATCACAACGAAAACCATCAATGTCTTTTGAAGCCCAAAACATCAGGATGTCTACCATTTTGCTCCATGTCGAGGGAATAGGGTCAAAATGTTTACTACGTCCTTTGTAGTTGCAGTAGTCAACACCATAATTTAGCTTAATGGTCTCATACCAATCGTTAATTCCGGGTGTATTGTCAAAACGGTCGTTACCTGTACATTTTGCCGGCAACTCCTCATAGGCCTCTTGCCCCTGCATGGGGCTGACCGGACTGATAAAGTTCTGTCCCGGACAATAGTAAAAATTATTTTGAGGTGAGAAATGTTTGCTCGTGTCATCATCTTCTCCCAAATCCTTGACCCCATTCGGTCGGCAAATGGAATGATATTCCCGCGCCACATGATTGGGCACAAAGTCTATGATCACTTTCATCCCTTCTCCATGCGTGCGTTCCACGAGCTGCTCAAACTCATCCATTCGCTTGTCCACCTCTGTTGCCAAGTCCGGATCAACATCATAATAATCGGTTATGGCATAGGGCGACCCAGCCAATCCCTTGATCACTGTAGGATGTTGGCGTGGAATACCATAATGACTATAATCAGTTGCTGTGGCATGACGGATAACTCCCGTGTACCATATATGGGTAAAGCCCATATCATGAATACGACGGAGCCTCGTCGTATCAAAGTCGTTCATCTTTCCGGCACTGTTCTCCTTGAGTGTTCCGTTTCGTTTACAAGTGGTATTTTTATTACCGAAGAGGCGTGGAAGAACTTGATAAATTAAAATCTTATTGCTCATCAATTATCAGCACACAATTCCTTGCTTATTTAAAAGAAAAAGAGATTGCTCCGGAAACTACCGGCAGCAATCTCTCACAATAATTTTACTACTTATACAATACCGTGCGTGCTTACCTCTTTGCTGATACGACCAATCATACCCTGCAAAGCTTTGCCCGGACCACATTCCGTAAGGTCATCAGCACCATCGGCAATCATGTTTTGAACACTTAATGTCCATCGCACCGAACTGGTAAGTTGAGCTATAAGATTATTCTTTATTTCCGCAGCATCAGTATGTGGCTTGCCATCCACATTTTGATAAATCGGACATTTGGGAGTTGAAAAGTCAGTATTTTCTATAGCTGCTTGCAATTCGTCTTTAGCAGGTTGCATCAATGGAGAGTGAAAAGCACCACCAACCTTCAAAGGCAAAGCACGTTTAGCACCAGCCTCCTTAAGTTTGTCGCAGGCTTCCATAATGGCATCCTTTTCTCCGGAAATAACAAGCTGCCCCGGACAATTATAGTTAGCTGCAACCACAACCTTACCACCGTTGCTTACCTCTGCACATACCTTCTCAACATCTTCGTCAGACAATCCGATGATGGCAGCCATTGTGCCGGGATTAGCCTCACAGGCCTTCTGCATGGCATTTGCACGAGCAGCAACCAAACGGAGACCGTCTTCAAAACTTAATGCTCCGGCCACAACGAGTGCTGAAAACTCGCCAAGCGAATGACCGGCCATCATAGAAGCCTTCACGTCATCATCCATACACAGTGCAGATATTACACTATGAAGAAAAACGGCAGGTTGTGTGACGCGCGTTTCTTTCAGCTGCTCGTCAGTACCGTCAAACATAATGGAAGTTATTTTGAATCCGAGAATTTCATCGGCCTTGTCAAAAAGCTCTTTTGCTAACGCATTGTTATCGTAGAGTTCTTTACCCATACCCACAAACTGTGAGCCCTGACCGGGGAATACTAATGCTTTCATATTTCTTATGATTTATTTTTGTAACAATTTTTGCAAAGATACAAAAAATAAAAGATAGTTGCAAAGCATCAACTCATAATAAATGAAAACTTATAAAAGATTACGTAACGATTTCAGGGATTATATAATCTTATCAAAAACTTCTGATGTAATTATGCAAAAATCCCTTTCACCATGAATAGATGAAAGGGATTTTTTATCGTATTGCTTTACAGTGATAATTTACTATATCATCGTATTGATTACTCAGCTGCAGGAGCTTCCTCCTCAGTGGCAGGAGCTTCTGCTTCAGCTACGGGAGCCTCAACAGTCTTCTCCTCCTCAGGAGCGTCCTCACTTGCCGGAGTTTCGGTTTCGGTTTCAGCGGTCTTCGTTGCTTTTTCCTTCACGGGAGCCTTTGTTTCTGTTGCCTTCTCTTCAGCAGCAGCTTCTTCTTCCTCCGGATCGTTCTCAGCAACAACTTGTACCGGCACCTTAATCTCTACCTCTTTGTGGAAGTGTACGGTAGCTTCGTATTCACCTACCTTACGGATTTCACGCATAGTAATAATCTTGCGGTCAATCTCGATACCCTTCTTAGCCAATTCCTCAGCAACGATGGCGGCATTCACAGAGCCATAGAGCTGGCCACCTACAGAAACTTTTGCAGCAATCTCTACAACAACATCCTTCAGAGCCTCTGCACGCTTTTCAGCAGCTGCCTTTTGTGCTGCGAGCTTGTCGGCCTGCTGCTTCAAATTCTCAGCAAGCACCTTTCTGGCACTCTTAGAAGCGATAACACCTTTGCCTTTAGGAATGAGATAATTACGGCCATAGCCGTCCTTAACAGTCACAATATCGTTCTTGTATCCAAGTCCGATAATATCTTCTTTCAGTATAATTTCCATATCCTTTGCCTCCTTAATTACTTCATCATGTCAGTTACGTAGGGAAGCAGGGCAATTTGGCGAGCGCGCTTAACGGCCTGAGCCACACGACGCTGATACTTCAATGATGTGCCTGTGATGCGACGGGGAAGAATCTTTCCCTGCTCATTCAAGAACCTCTTCAAGAATTCGGGATCTTTGTAATCAATATACTTAATTCCACTCTTCTTGAAACGACAATACTTCTTCTTCTTTGTGTCAATAGAAGGAGCGGTCAAATAACGAATTTCTGTTTTTTTATGCTCTGCCATGATTATGCCTCCAATTTTGCAGCCCACTTAGCACGACGTTTTTCAGCATATGCAGATGCATACTTGTCGAGCTTCACGGTCATGAAACGAATAACTTTCTCGTTACGGCGATAGCCTGTTTCGAGAGTATTTACTACAGACGGCTCTGCTTTGAATTCCAACAGGCAATAAAAACCTGTAGATTTTTTTTCGATAGCATAAGCCATCTTCTTAAGTCCCCAGGTCTCTTCATTCAGAATTTCAGCACCATTGTCGGTGAGCACCTTCTTGAATTTAGCGACCGTTTCCTTCATCTGTTCATCAGACAAAACGGGAGTCAAAATGAAAACGGTTTCGTAATGATTCATACTACTTTGTAATGAATTAAAATGTTAATTTGCAAAATGCGAGTGCAAAGTTACTAATTATTCTACAGATAACAACCTGATTATTACAGTTTTTTTGCTAATTAACATATAAAACATCTACTTTTACTTACAAACTTCGTATTTTTGCAAACATTATGGGGAAAATGATGAACGTTTTGCAGACAATCAAATCTTTTTTCAAGAGACACCAACAACTTTTTGGATTGCCTCTTGTATGTTTTGGTGTCATACTTTTGGTCGTTTTCTACGTTCTTGGCTTATCCAACCATAATCTCCTATTCTTCCCCACCCTGCTTATTTTGTTAGGAGTCTACGGTTATGTGAGACTGGGAAAGCAACAAGATCAATATTAATGTGTTGTTGCACTTCATTCTTCCCTTTCCCCCTCCTCATTCTTCATTTCTCCCTCCTCATTCTTCATTTTATAAAATATAATTACCATTTTTTGACCGTTATTTTCGAGTCATCCAGCGAAAAAAGGGCTATGTTTTTTCGTCAAAACCGCACCGCACATTCCCAAAAATCGTAAGGGTGCTGCGGTTAGGGCCTTCTCGTCGCACGGTTAGGCCTCATCGGTTGTGCGGATAAAGCCCAATCGCACTACGGTTACGCCTTTCTCGTCATGCCGTTTGATACTCAACCGCAGGCAATAAAATAGGAGACCAAAGACTGTTTCTATAAAATCTCTGACTATCAGTCATTTACAAACCATCCCAATTTTCTCGTATTTCGAACGAAGGCAAACTTATTTTTAAATAAGCAAAAATCAGAGGACCTATTGTTCAAATATTTGACCTTTTCTAATTCCTCAAGACCTG